>DASYXX010000947.1:0-11604 GCA_035934395.1 Streptosporangiaceae bacterium | reverse complement strand
GCGACCGAGGGATGCTGCAGCAGAACGCCTTCAACCTCGGCGGGCGACACGTTCGCGCCGCCGCGCACGATCATCAGCTTCTTCCGGTCGACCATGGTCAGCCAGCCATCGGCGTCGACCCAGCCGACGTCACCGGTCATGACGGCGTCCGAGCCCGCGCGGCGCAGGGCCCCGTCCTCCCAGTACCCGAGCGGCGACCGCCAGCAGGCGGCCCAGGGCCCGTCCTCCGCGGCGGTGATGCGGAGTTCTCCTTCGCGCCCTGGATCGAGCGGGCGTCCGTCCTCGTCGTGCGCGGCGACCCTGAGCTGAGGCAGCACCTGCCCGCTCGCTCCCTCTCGGTGCGCGCCGCCGACCGGATCGATGGCCACCACCGTCGGCGCCTCGGACAGCCCGTAGGCCACGGTGACCGGCAGCCCGTGCGCGGCGCGGAAGGCGTCGCGGACATGCTCGGGGCAGGGCCCGCCGCCGGCCCACACCTCGGCCAGCGGGGTCAGGTCGAGGTCCGTCCGCCGGGCGAGATCGAACAGCTGGGCCGGGGCGCCGTTCCAGACCGTGACGCGCTCGCGGCGGACCCACTCGGCCACGCCGTCGGGATCACGCCGGTCCATGACGATCGAGCACCCGCCGGCCAGGGCCGTCACGAGCGTGGACAGCACCTGGAGGTTCAAGATCGTGAACGGGAAGCAGTCGCCCTTGCGCAGCTCCGGCCCCCAGCCTCGCGTGGCGACCAGCACCGCCGCGGGCAGCACGAGATTGTGCTGGCTGTGCACGATAGCCTTCGGTGCGCCGGTCGTACCGCTCGAGAACGCGATCCCGGCCGGCGCATGCGGATCGATGGCAACGGCCGGAGGGGCGGGCCGTCCCCCGGTCAGCTCCGCCCAGCGGCGCGGGTCAACGACCGAGGGACCCTCGAGCGCGCAGCGCGGTCCGGCCAGCACGACCGCCGGGTCGCACAGGTCGGCCAGCGCCTGCTGCTCGGCCGCGGTAAGCGCCTCGGCGATACCGGCCCACACCGCGCCGATCCGCTGCGCGCCGTGGAACGCCACCACGATCTCGAGGTCGTTGGGCAGGCAGGCCGCCACCCGGTCCCCCGGCCGGACGCCGAGCTCCCAGAGCGCACCCGCGGCGGCATCGGCCGCGGCGTCCAGCTCGGCGAACGTCAGCGCGCCGCCGCGGGCGACAACGGCCGGGCCGGCGGGACGGCCCGCCAGCGGCCTGTCCAGCACCCGCGCGATCGTGGGCAGCGCGGTCGTCACCGCGGCCCCTGGACCCGCAGCAGGACGCCGGGGGTCGCGCCGGTGCGCTGACCTCCGCTGGTTATCACCTGACCGTTGACCAGGGTCGCGTCGATGCCGGTCGCGGACTGCGCCAGGCGCGGGCCGCCGTCGGGAAGATCATTGAGGACGGTCGGCGCCGCGCAGCCGACGGCTGCGGGATCGAACACGACGACATCCGCGAACGCCCCGGCTCCGAGCACGCCGCGGCGCTCCAGCCCCCAGACTCGCGCCGGCGCGCCCGTGAGCATGTGGATGGCCTGCGCCCAGGTGAACGCGCCCTCGCCGCGGACCCAGTGCGACAGGAAGTACGTCGGGATGTTGGAGTCCAGGATCTGCGAGATGTGCGCGCCCGAGTCGGACGCGGCCACCACGGTGCTGGGGTGCCGCAGGCCGGCCAGGATGAGCTCGCTCGAGGTCTGGCTGATCGGCTGCCGGAACAGCTGCTCGAATCGGCCGTCGAGGGACAGCTCGATCATCACCTCGACCGGGGAGACGCCCCGCGCCCGGGCCACGTCGGCGACCGACGGCTCGACGGGCTGTGCTGTCCCGGGGGGACGACCCCCCCGGACCCCCCCGCTCGAGCCATCGATGATCGTGATCTGGTCGAACTGGGGCGCGCGGACCTCGGCGCCCACCGCCTCGCCGTAGTCCCCCGACTCCGCCTCCGCGACGAGCCTGGCCCGTAGCTGCGGGTCGAGGAGCCGCTCCCGCTGCTCGTCCAGGGACGCCGAGCGGACCGCTTTCCACAGCGGCAGGCGGTCGAACGGCAGCGTGGTCCTGAAGCCGAAGACGTTCTCGAACCTGCGGACGTGCACCTGGCCGATCGCGGTGCCGCCGCCCGCCATGACCTGGTCGACGGCGTCGAGCTGCTCCTTCTGCCCGCCGACCATGAACGTTACGGGTCGCCCGCTTGTTACCGCCAGACGGCGCAGTCGGCCCTGGTAGTCCGCCATCTCGCCGGGGTCGGCCGGACGCTCGGGCGCGAGCTGGAAGAGGCCGGCGCCCGCCTCGCCCATCCCGGTCACGATCGCGGACACCTCGTCCCAGGACGCGATTCGGCTGGCGACCGGGTCTCCGGCCTTGGTGAGGTGCGCCCGGCTGCGCGAGGTGCTGAATCCCATCGCGCCGGCCGAGATGGCCTCCTGGACGGCCCGCCGCATCCGCTGGACCTCATCGTCCGTAGCGCGGTCGGTGAACGCGCGGTCGCCCATCACCGACGCCCGCAGCGCCGAGTGCCCGCACTGCGCGGCAACGTTAAGCGCCTTAGGCAGCGCGTCCACCGCGTCCATGTACTCAGCGAACGTCGTCCAGCGCCACGGCACGCCGCGCTCGATCGCCTCGCGCGACATGTCCTCGGCGCGCTCGATGCTCGCGATGATGAGATCGGCCTGCTCCTGCGTTCCCGGGGCGAGGGTGAAACCGCAGTTGCCCATGACCGCCGAGGTCACGCCGTGCGCGGCCAGGCTGCCGGCGTACGGGTCCCAGAAGATCTGCGCGTCGAGATGGGTGTGGCCGTCGATGAAGCCGGGTGCGACGAACCGGTCCGACGCGTCGATCGTCTGCCGGGCGCTCCCGGTCACATGACCGATCTCCACGACGATTCCGCCGGAAATCGCCACGTCGGCGACGGCCAGGGGCTCGGATCCGAGGCCGTCGAACACCGTGCCGCCGCGGATCAGCACGTCGAACATCAGCGGCCCCCTCGGGAAAGCTCCGCGGCCAGGGACGGATACCGGAACAGCGCGGCCGCGTTGCCGTACGCGATCTGCTCGGCCACGGCCGCACCGAGCGGGCCGAGCCGCCGGGCCAGCAGGCTCTGGGTGTGCGGCCACGTCGAGTCGGCGTGCGGGTAGTCGGTCTCGACCATGATGTGATCAACGCCGATGCGGTCGCGCGCCGGCAGCGTCGAGGGGTCGTCGAGCATGCAGAACCAGAAGTTGCGGCGCAGGACGTCGGCCGGCGTCAGGTCCGGCTCCGGCCACGGGGTGTCCACCGGCGACCCGCCCGAGTGGTCCATCACGTAGTCGAGGCGGTCGAGCGCCATCGGGACCCAGCCGATACCGCCCTCGGACAACGCGATCTTGATGTTCGGGAACCGCACCGGCACGAACGACCAGATCCACTCCATCGCGGCGACGAACGCGCCTCCGGGGAACAGCGACGTCTGCAGCTGGAGGGGAGCGTTCTCGCGGGTGTTGAGTATGTAGCCAGCCCCGCCGGTGTGCAGGCAGATGACGGTCTCGGTCTCCTCGCACGCGCGCAGGAACGGCTCCCACGCGGGGTCGTCGATGGCCGGGAAGCCGAGGCGCTGCGGGATGTCGGGAAACGTCACGGCGCGGAACCCGAGGGCCGCGTTCTGCCGCACCTCCCGGGCCGCGATGCCCGGGTCGGGCAGCCAGGCCAGCTGCATCGGAATGATCCGCCCGGGGTAGGTTGCCGCCCATTCCTCCAGGTGCCAGCGGTTGTAGGCGCGCACGCACGCCAGGCCGAGACCGGGGTCCTTGCTCGCGGCGAACGTGCGGCCCGCGAACCCGCACATCGACGGGAACGTGACCGACGCCGTGACGCCGTCGGTGTCCATGTCGCGGACCCGCGCGTGGATGTCCCAGCAGCCCTTGCGGATCTCCTCGTAGCGGATCGGCTCGTGCCGCCAGGCCGACTGCGGCCGGCCCGCCACGGCACCGAACCCCGCGTCGTGCATCTCGCCGTCCTCGTAGGCCCAGACCAGGCCTCCCGACTCGTCCTGGCTGAGCCTGGGCGCGCGATCGGCATACCTGGCCTCGATGCGCCCGGTGAAGACGTTCGGCGGCTCGGTTACATGATCGTCCACGGAGATGACGTCGTAGCGGTGCTCCTCGGGCTCGGGCTCGGGCAGCAGCTCGGCTCTTCTTTCTACGCTGTCCACGCCTCGTTCCACGCTGTCCACGTCGTCGATGCTATTGCAATACTTGTAAGGCTTGCTAGCCTGGCGTGAATGCGCCGCCGTGGCTAGGCTCTGCCCATGGTCACGAAGCCCGACACGAACCCGCCTGCGTGACGTCCACCCGGCGCAGCCGTATCCCGCAGCACCGCATCGCGGAAACCGTGGCCGCCGAGCTGCGTACCCGCATCCTGGTCGGCGACGGTCCCGTTGACTACCGGCTGCCCACCCAGGAGCAGCTGGTGAAGGAGTTCGGCGTCAGCTATCCCTCGATCCGGGAGGCCATCCGGATCCTGGAGACCGAGGGCCTGGTGACGGTCCGGCGGGGCAACGTCGGCGGCGCCGAGGTGCACCGCCCCGACGAGTCGTCGGCGGCCTACCACCTCGGCCTCGCGCTCCAGGGCGGCCGGGTCACGCTCGGGGATCTCGCGGTGGGCCTGCAGCTGCTGGAACCGCTGTGCGCGGCCGAGTGCGCCCGGCGACCTGACCGCGCCGATGCGGTCGTGCCGGTTCTCAGCGATAACGTCGAGAAGTCCGCCGGGCTGATCGGCGACGGCGTCTCGTTCACGCATACCGCCCGGGAGTTCCACGACCTGATCGTCGGGCTCACCCCGAACGCGACCGTTCGTTACGTCGTCAGCAGCCTGGTCGCGCTGTGGTCGGCGCAGGAAGAGACCTGGGCGGAGGCGCTCGCCAGGCGCGGCGACTACTTCTCCGAGGTTGAGGCGAAGGGGGCCGTCCGCGCCCACCAGCGGATTATCGAGGAGATCTCGGCCGGGCGCGCCGCGGAGGCGCAGCGGGTGGCCCGCGCCCACCTCGCCGCGACCCAGGCGCTCTTGCTCAAGCGCTTCGACGACGGCGTCGTGGACGCGGCGTCCGCCCGGGCTCGCCAGGCGATCCAGCACTCACGCATCTAACGCCCGCCGCGGGCGCGAAGGGAACAGTGGAAATGCTCGATGACGCGACCGTGCAGGACCTGCAGCGGCACTGGGACGAGGGATGGAACGCCGGCGACCTCGCCACGATCATGGCGCCGTTCGCCCCCGGCGTCGTCTTCAGCTCGCCGTTCGTCCCCAGGCTGACGGGGGATCCGGCCAGGACGACGATCGACGGGCACGAGGCGCTGACCTCGTACGTCGACTATGCGCTGCGCCACGCCCCGGGGATCCGGTACACGCTCGACGCGACGTACGCGGGCACCGACGCCGTCGTCCTCGTGTACACCTACCGCACCTCCGACGGGACCATCGGGCGGGGAGCCGACTCGATGCGCGTCGACGCGGCAGGCAAGGTGGTCGAGTGGCACTGTCACTATTCCTATGACCCGGTGACCTGAGAACCGGGCCCGCGGTGGGCTGCCTCAGCGGGCCGTCCAGCCGCCGTCGACGACGATCGTCTGCCCGGTGACGTACCGGCCGGCGTCGCTGACCAGCCACAGGACCGCGCCGACGAAGTCGTCGACGGTGCCGTCGCCGGGAAGCGGCGTGTTGCGCCGCAACCAGGCCAGGGTGCGCTCGTCGTCGTACATGCCCCCGGTGATCTCGCTGCGGAAGAACCCGGGGGCGACCGTGTTCACCCGGATGGCGTGCCTGGCCCACTGCACCGCCAGCTCGGCCGTGAGCCCGGACAGCCCCAGCTTGCTGGCGGCGTAGGAGGCCTGCGGGATCCCGGGCACGCCGACCCGCCCGCTGATCGACGACACGAAGACGATCGCCCCCCGGCCCGCCGCGACCATGTGCGGGAAGACCTCCTGGGACAGCCGGAACGGCGCCACCAGGTTCAGGCCGAGCGTCTGGTTGATCGCCTCGGGCGGCTCGCGCTCAGCAGCCTCGTAAGTGAAGATGTTCCCGGCCGCGTTCACTAGGATCTCGGGACGGCCTAGATTCTCGGCGACATCGGGGATGACGTTTGCCAGCTGCGCCGGATCCGCCAGGTCGCAGCCGACCGCCGCTCCCCCGATCTCCTCGGCCAGCTTGACCAGGCGCTCGTACCGGCGAGCCACCACCGCCACCCGCGCCCCGGCCGAGGCGAGCGCCCGGGCGATCCCCTCGCCCAGCCCCGAGGAGGCCCCGGTCACCACGGCCACCCGGCCGGTGAGGTCGAACCGTCGCAAGGCCTCGGGAACGTCGGGAGCCATGGGCTACCTCCTAGAGGACCACGGTCCGCACGCCCTCGGCCCGGGTCAGCAGGTCGATGCCGTCGTTGATCTCGTCCAGCTTTATGCGGTGGGAGATCATCGACCCTAGGTCTAGCCGACCGGCCTCCGCTAGGCGGACGAACCTGGGGAAGTCGCGCAGGATCTGGGCTCCGCCGACGACGGACCCGGCCAGGCGCTTGCCCGAGAACACCGCGGCGATGGCGGGCAGGGTCAGCGTAGCGCCCACCGGCGGCATGCCGACGAGCGTAACGGTGCCCGCGACGCGCGCCATGTCGAAGGCCTGCACCATGAGCTCGGGACGCCCGACGACCTCGAAACTGTAGTCGGCCCCGCGTCCTGCGGTCAGCGCGCGGACCTGCTCAACCGGATCCCCCGCGGCCGGGTCGACGCCGTGGGTGGCCCCCACCCGCATGCTGGCCTCGCGCCGGCCGGGCACCGGGTCGATCGCGATGATGACCGCGGCGCCCGCGATACGCGCGCCCTGGATCACCGACTGGCCGACACCGCCGCAGCCGATCACCGCCACGCTGGAGCCGGGGGTCACGGCGGCGGTGTTGAGCGCGGCACCGAGGCCGGTCGTGACGCCGCAGCCGAGGAGGGCGAGCTCCTCGTCGGCGAGGCTGGTCTGCACGGGGACCAGCGACGCCTCGTGCACCACCATGGCCTCGGCGAACGTGCCGCAGCCGCAGACCGCGGCGGCCCGCCGGCCTCCGCTGAGCTCGAACCGCTGCGCCGCCTTCACCATCGGGTTGAGCTCGCAGTGGTTGGACATGCCGTTGACGCACCACCAGCAGCTCCCGCAGGCGGGGGTGACCGAGGCCAGCACGCGGTCGCCGACCCGGACCCGGCGCACCTCGGCGCCGACCTCCTCCACCACCCCGCAGCCCTCGTGGCCGGGCACGATCGGGAGCGGGAGGGCGGACAGCCCGTTGATCACGTTGAGGTCGGTGTGGCAGATCCCGCTCGCGGTGACGCGGACCAGGACGTCCCGAGGCCCGATGCCCGGAACCGGGAGGTCCTCCAGAACCAGCGGCTGGCCGATCTCGTACGCGACGGCAACTCTCACGGCGGCACCCCTAGCGATCCGGCGGCGACGGATGGTTCGCTCGCGGCCGCGTCAGGCATGCAAGTGAGCGAGCGAAGGCTCACTATCCTACGTAACTGCGCGCGGGCTGCGCCATGCTAGAGTGAGTAAACGCTCAATTCTTTAGGATGGGCCTTCCGGAGGTCGCGGCGATGCAGTACCGGCTGATCGATGCCGACGAGCACTACTACGAGCCCGACGACTGCTTTTCCCGGCACATCGAGGCACGCTTCAAGGACGAGACCATCCGCGTGCAGCGGGGCGCGGATGGCCTGGGCCGCATCTTTCTCGGCGGAAGGCGCGTGTTCATGAGCGTGATGCCCGGGGACTACGCCTCCGCGCCCGGCGCCCTGCAGGGCCTGTTCGTCGGCGAGGTCGCCGACGGGTTCACCCACCGCGACGTCATCAACGCCAAGGACCACCCGGAGTTCACCGAGCGGCCGGCCCGGCTCGCGCTGATGGATACCCAGGGGGTCGAAGCGGCGATCCTGCTGCCCACCCTGGCCGTCGCGGTCGAGTACGACCTGCGGGACGACGTCGAGCTGACGTACGCGAGCCTGCGGGCGTTCAACCGCTGGCTGGAGGAGGACTGGGGGTACGGCGCCGACGGGCGGATCTTCGCCGTGCCCATGCTGTCGCTGCTCGATCTGGACCGCGCCATGACCGAACTGCACCGGGTCATCGACGCGGGCGCGCGCCTGGTGCACCTGTGCCCGGGGCCGGTAACCGGCCCGGGCCGTTCAGGGGGCCGCTCGCCGGCCGACCCGCTGTTCGACGCGTTCTGGGCGACCGTGGCCGACGCCGGGGTCCCGGTGGTGTTCCACGTGTCGAACAGCGGCTACAACCACTTCTACGGCAACCTGTGGTCGGAGAACCGCGGCAACCCGTCTCATCATCAGTCCCCGCTGCAGTGGGCGCTGTGCAATACCGAGCGCCCGGTCGTCGACACGCTCATCGCGCTGACTCTGCACAATCTCTTCGGGCGTCACCCTGCCGTGAAGGTCCTGTCGATCGAGAACGGCTCCGCCTGGCTGAAGCCGCTGCTCAAGTCCGTCGACAAGGCGGCCGCGCTCGGCCGCCGCGGCCCCATGATCGGCGGCCCGCTCCCGCCCCGCCCCAGCGAGGCCCTCGCGGAGCACCTGTGGATCTGCCCGTTCCCCGAGGACGACGTCGGCGAGCTCATCGGCGCCGTCGGCGCCGATCACGTCCTGTTCGGCTCGGACTATCCGCACCCCGAGGGGATCCGCGAGCCCGCGGACTTCGCGGCCCGGCTCTCCGGCTGCGACGCCGCGGTCGCCCGTAAGGTGCTTCGCGGCAACACCGCCGGCCTCCTCGGCCTGCCCGACCACGCACCAGCGCTGTCGGGCTAGATCTGGTCCTCCAGCTGCCGGGCGACCTTCGCGGCGAGGAGCGCATCAATCTCCGCGCCGCTGAAGTCTAGCTCGGCGAGGACCTCGGCGGTGTGCGCACCGACGCCCGGGAGCATCAGCCGCGGTCCGCCGCCGGCGTCGGGCCCGGCGCGGAGCAGCGGGCCGATCTGCTCGAAGTGGCCCCAGTCGGCGGTCTCGTACGACACCACCCGCCCGAGCCGGCGGTTTACCGGATCATCGAGAATGGCGCGCCGGAAGCCGTCGCGGTCCAGCGGCTCGATGAGCTCGGCCAGCAGGCCCAGCGCCCGCAGTCGGCCTACCCACTCGGCCGCGCCCGCCGTCGCGAACGCCGCTTCGAGAACGGTCTCTGCCCGGCGCGCCACGGCGTCGACGGCACCCCCGCGCAGCGGCGCGTACGTCGCCGGGAGCGAGGAGGCCTCCGGAAGGCTGGCCAGCCGCCGCCATGACTCGTCGTCGGGGAGGACAAGCGCGAGCCAGTTGCCGTCGGCGCCCTCGTAGATGCGGTAACCAGGACCGTAGCCGGTCTGGCGGGCGTCGAGCTCGGGACCGGGCACGACCTGGCCGTCGCGCAGGAACGCTCCGCTCTGCATGAGCATCCCGGCCCCGAGGAGGCTCCTCGCCACGTTCTGCCCGCCGCGGCCGCGCGCCCGGGCGTACAGGCCGGCCAGCAGGCCCGCCGCGGCGACCCACCCGCCGCACATGTCGATCGGGATCCACGTCGCCGCCAGCGGGTCGTTGCCCCGGCCGCCGACGGCCCGCTCCAGGCCGGTCACCGCCTGCATGAGCGCGTCGTTCCCGGGGAACGCGGCCTTCGGCCCGGTGGGGCCGAAGGCGCTGGCGTGGCAGTACACGGCGTCCGGGTTCAGGCGTGCGACCGTGCCGGAGTCGATGCCGAGGCGCTCGGCCACGCCGACGCGGAAGTTGTGCAGCACGACATCGGCCCACCTCAGCAGCCGCTCGACCACGGGCCTGGCGTCGGGTGCGCTGATATTCAGCGCGAGGCTGCGCTTGCCCCGCTGGCAGGCCGCGATCGCGTAGGCGGCGGCGCGCATGGCCTCGCCCTCCGGCGGCTCCACCTTGACGACATCCGCGCCGAGGTCGGCGAGCACCTCGGCCGCCAGCGGCCCGGCCACGAACGCCGAGAAGTCCGCCACCCGCAGGCCCGCGAGGAGGCCCCCCGCGGACCAGCCGGATGGCTGGCCCGCCGAGCCGGTAACAGCCCGGTCGTTGGCCCGTTGACCCGGTTCGGGCGCGGAGTGGAGCGGGGTTACGGAGATCAGCGAGCCGACCACGACGTCCCGGGCACGGCGGACGGCCAGGCCGGTCTCGGCCAGGTGGGGGTCGGCCAGCAGCTCGCCCGGCCCCAGCAGCGGCTCGCACGCGACGCCCGCCTCCCTGAGCCGTGTGATCCACACGTCACGCGGCTCCGTTACGAAGAACGACTCCCATCGCCTGGCCCGCTCGCCGAGCCTTCCGGTCATCTGGTCGGCGTAGTAGCCCTCGGCGCTCGGCTCGTCCCCGAGGACCTCGATGAGCGACCGGTACATCCCCTTGCCGCCGAACCAGACCTGGATCAGCTCCCCGTCGGCGCAGCGGTACAGGAAGTTCGGGAACGTCGAGCCCTTCTCCCAGTACGCCTCGATCTCGGGCGCGGCCCGCTCCGACCGGCCGATCATGCAGCCGAGCGTGGCCAGCATCCCGTCGTACAGCGAGGTCTCGGCCCAGCCCCCCGCCCCGGTCCGCGCCCGGCGGCACAGCAGCGCGAGCACGGACACCACCAGCAGCGAGGCGGCGCCGATGCCGGTCGCCCCGACGTTGATGAAGATCGGCCCGGGCCGGTGGCCCGCGAGCTGGGTGCAGAACCCGGCCCTCGCCTCCACCAGGAGCCCGAAGTCCGCGACGGTCCCCCCGGACGACCGGCTGGGGCGGCACCTGGCGTACACGAGCGACGGGTTCGCCGACCGCAGGTCGCGGTAGCCGAGGCTCCGGCCCTCGACGAGCTCCTCCGGGCCGTACACGAGCGCGACGTCCGAGTCGCGGAGCAGCGCGAAGACCTCGTCCCGGTCGCTGGTGGCGATCACGTGCTTGTCCCGGTGCCAGGCCAGGCCCCACGGCAGGCCGGAGTCGATGGGCAGGGCGCCCGCCACCCGGACCACGCTGGCGCCGAGGTCGGCGAGGATCATGCCCGGCACCCCTCCGGCCAGCCCGAGGCCGAGGTCGCTGGTCCCGGCGGCGACCTCGACGACCGACAGGCCAGCGAGCGGCCCGCGCTGTGCCTCCCGCTCGCTCATCGAGCCACCGGAACCCGCAGCCGGGGCAGCACTTCCCTGGCCGCGAGCGTGACCACCTCGAGCGTGTCCCTGGCCGCGGCCGGGGAGATGATGAAGTGCCGGACGCCGGCGTCGACGTACTCCTGCAGCCGCGCCGCCACCTGCTCAGGCGTGCCCGCCGGGGCGATGCGGTCGAGCATCTCGGCCGGCTTGTCTCCGTAACCGCGGCCGATGAACGCGGCGACGTCGTCGCGCGCCCGGTCGGCGTCCCGGCGGACCGAGCAGTAGAGGTACATCATCCACTCGAAGCCGGTCAGGTCCCGGCCGGCCGCCTGCGCTACCTCGCAGATCGTGGCGACCGAGCGGGCGTACGCGCCCGGCGAGATCAGGTACGGCATCCACCCGTCGCCGAGCCGGGCCGCGCGGCGCATGGCGGGCTGCTTGCGGCCGGACACCAGCAGCGGCGGGCCGCCGGCCTGCATCGTCAGGCCGCCGGCGGCCCCC
>DASYXX010000935.1:0-2265 GCA_035934395.1 Streptosporangiaceae bacterium | reverse complement strand
TCCGCACCCTGCCAGGCCACGCCCCAGCCGTCAAGCTGCCGGACACAGGCCGCGATGAGCTCTTCCGCGCCCAGCCTGGGGTCCGGCCAGTAGGGATTGCCGGCGGGTGCCAGCGGCCAGAACACGAGCCAGCGGATCTCGCCGGAGCCGCGGTACGACTCCCCCGCGCGCTCGTCGGCGAAGTAGCGCAGCAGGTGGGCGGCGGCGGTGATGCGGTGCCCCTGCTCCGCGACCAAGGTCGCCCGCTCGCTCACCCAAGGATCGACGATGAACTCGCCGGGATCCCGCTCGAGCTGTCTGAGCACCGCGTTGACCGACACGGACATGCCCGGGACGACCGCCTCTGCGTGGGCGTTCACCAGGTCGGTGAGCTGATCCCGGTCACTGCGGCGGAACGGCCGCACCTCGATCGATGACACCGTTGGGCCTCCTCGGCACATGTGCGTCGTGCGATAGGAGCAGAGACCCGCCACCGGTGCGGTACGCACGCAACGATATCAATGCCAGTGACGGCCCGGCGAGCCTAATCCGGCGCGCGGAGCCCGTGCGCGGCTGCGCCGGCCCGCACCTCCAGCCGCGACTCCACGCCGAGCTTGTCCACGCCGAGCTTGCGCAGAATCGCTGAGACGTGGTGCTCCAGCCCGCCGTTGTCGCCGGAACCGAAGGATGACACGCTCACATGCTGGACCCGGCCACCGGCAGAAGGGAGCCCCGGATGATTCCTCCAAGCGAGCAGAGCTTTCCCTACCCGCTCGGGGTGACGATCGCCGACGGCGGGGTCAACGCGGCTCTGTACTCGAGCGTCGCGGACAAAGTCTATTTGTCGACATTCAATGCCGAGGGCGCCGAGACCCGTCATCAGCTGACGCAGGTCGACAGCGACATCTGGCACGGCTTCATGCCGGGCGTCGGGCCGGGGCAGGAATACGGCTTCCGGGTGTCCGGTCCCTATGCGCCGCCCGCTGGCGCGCGGTGCAACCCGGCCAAGCTGCTCCTCGACCCGTACGGGCGCTCGGTGACCGGCAACCTGGCGTGGCGGCCGTCGTGGAACGGCGCCGCCGCCGCGGACCCGAACGCGCCCGACCCGGCCGACTCCGGGCCTGATGCGCCCCGGTCGGTGGTGGTGCGGAGCACCTTCGACTGGGGCGGCGACACGTCGCCGGGCCGGGCCCTGACCGACAGCGTCATCTACGAGCTGCATGTGAGAGGCTTCACCGCCAGCCATCCCGCGGTGCCGATCGCCGACCGGGGCACCTACGCCGGACTGGCCCATCCGGAGGTCATCGGCTACCTGCAGGGCCTCGGCATCACCGCCGTGGAGTTGCTGCCCGTGCACCAGTCGCTGACCAGCGGGCTGCTGGCCAGCGAGGGGCTGACGAACTACTGGGGCTACGACACGATCGGCTTCTTCGCGCTCCACGGCGGTTACTCGGCGGCCCGGCGCGCTGGCCTGCCGCCAGGGAGCGAGATCGACGAGTTCAAGGCCATGGTCAGGGCCCTGCACGGCGCCGGCATCGAGGTGCTGCTCGATGTCGTGTTCAATCACACCGCCGAGGGCAACGAGGAGGGCCCGACGCTGTGCCTGCGCGGCATCGACAATGCCGCCTACTACCAGCTCGTCCCCGGTCAGCTGCAGTCCTACGACAACCTCACCGGCACTGGGAACACTATGAACGCCGCCAGCCGGCCGGTGCGGCGGCTGGTGCTGGACTCGCTGCGTTACTGGATCGAGGAAATGCACGTGGACGGGTTCCGCTTCGACCTGGGCGCGGTGCTCGGCAGCGACCAGCCGGGAACCCCGGCCGACGCTGACCCCGGCTGGGATCAGAACGCCGCGTTCTTCGAGGTCGTGCTCCAGGACCCGACCCTGGCCCGCGTCAAGCTGATCGCCGAGCCGTGGACCGCGGCCGGCAACGAGCAGGGACAGTTCCCGCCCCGCTGGTCGGAGTGGAACGGCCAGTACCGGGACGTCATGCGGGACTTCTGGCGGGACCAGGTGTCGAGCCCGCGCTGGGTCGGCGCGCGCCTGGCCGGCAGCCCGGACATGTACGCCTCCGGCGTGCCCCGCTACGGCCTGCGACGGCAGCCGGCCGCCACCATCAACTTCGTCACCTGCCACGACGGGTTCACGCTGAGCGACCTGGTGTCCTACGACACCAAGCGCAACGAGGCCAACCTGGAGGGCAATCGGGACGGCATCGACGACAACCGCTCCTGGAACTGCGGCTCCGGGCCCGCCGACGACGGGCCAAGCGCCGATCCCGG
>DASYXX010000931.1:0-4072 GCA_035934395.1 Streptosporangiaceae bacterium | reverse complement strand
CCGGTACAGATCGATCCGCCCCGACCGCAGCGCGGCCAGCGTGGCAGGCAGCCGCCAGGTCAGGGTGACCGCCAGGTCCGCCAGGGCCTGAGCGCCGTAGTGGCTCAGCCGCAGCGCCATCTCGATCTGGCCCAGCGCGTCGCGGCTGATCCGGGCCGGCCGCCCGTCGCCCCGTAGGCCGATCTTGGGGTCGGCGTCGGCGGTCTGCGCGCACAGCCGCGCCACGGCCGACAGCTCGGTCGCGGCCGCCCGCGCCTGCTGCTGGCACGCCGCCAGGGTAACGCCGACCAACGCGTTCTCGTCCAGCCGCGCGACGCCTCCGGCGGCGACCTCCAGCCAGCCGGCCTGCGCCGCGCCCGGCGGCATGTGCTCCACCGCCACCGCGGCCACCGCCGCAGGATCGGCCGGCTCCAGCCGCCCCTCCGCCTCGGCGGCCTCCCAGTCGGCGAACTCCGCGTCCTGATCCTCGGCATCGCTGCCCAGCGCGCCCGAGGCTGCCAGACCCTCCACCAGTGCCGCGTAGTCCAGCCCAGGCGGCAATCCGTCCGCTGACACAGGCTCGGGCTGCGGCCCGGGCCGCGGGCACTCGGGCATCGGCCCGGTGTCGGCGCTGCCCTCAACCCAGGCCCACCCCTGCCCGCCCCACCACTGAGCGCCGCCGGGCGGCTGCTCTTCGTCCGGTCCGGGTTCGGGCATCGGGGCGGGCATCCGGGTCACCTCCTCCGCGGGACATGCGGCCGATTGGTGGTCTGTGACCACGCTATCGGCCGGTACCGACAAAACTGTCGATCCAACGCCACGTTAAGATAAGAAATCGAAAAAATTTTCAACATTAGCATTCGCGCGACTGGCAGCTCATCGGTCAGGGCCCGACATAGTGGTGCCATGCGCGGTTGATGCTCGATGCTGGTTATGGGGGCCACCCCTGATGACCATCGACCCGTTGCCGTACCTCGCTGACCCGGGACTGGCGCGGATGGCGGGGCTCGCATCGGGTCAGGGTAGGGGATCCTTCTAGCGACGGCTCGCTGACCGTGTGGCGCGGCGACATGCCGGTGATGCTGAGCCTGATCCGGCCCGGCGTCTACGGCGATTTCCTGCTCACCGAGGAATGCCTGCCCGCGGAGTTCGCCGGGCCGCCACCGTTCCGGCCGCGGAGCGGCCTCGCCCTTGGAGTGTCGACCTCGCTGGTGCGGCCGCCAGCCCCAGATTTCGCGCCCGCAGGCTACCTCGGGCATTCCAGGCCTTTATTAGGCTGACTGATGTGAACGAGCAATGGCGGCGGGGTGAACGATGCGTCCGGAGCGGCCCGATACGGGCCCCGGGAAGATCGCTGATGCATGCGCAATCTTGAGCTCTCCTGGCAGCAGGCCGCGGTCCTGGCCGGCTGCATCGTCGTCGTAACGGTCCTGCTGCGCCTGGCACGACGACCGCGGCTGACCGCAGTGGCGAGGTTCACCCAGGAGACTGCGCTGGTGCTGGCGTTGTTCTCGCTCTGGCAGTTCGCCGGCTCGTTCTCGGTCATGGGGCCGGGCGGCGCGCTGGGGCGGGGCCGCTGGATCTGGCATCTCGAGCGGGTCATGTACCTGCCGAGCGAGACCAGCGTGCAGCGGCTGTTCCTGCCTCATCCGGTCATCGTCCAGGCCTTCAACCTCTACTACGACGTCCTGCACTTCCCGGTCCTGATCGCGTGCCTGATCTGGCTCTGGGTGCGGCACCGGGCCCGCTACATCCGGATGCGGACGACGCTGGCGGTCCTTACCGCCGCGTGCCTGCTCATCCAGCTGGTGCCGGTCGCCCCGCCGCGGATGCTGCCGGCCACCGGCCTGGTCGACACCGCCGTGCTCTACCACCAGTCGGTCTATCAGACGCACCCGGGGTTCAACCCCGACCAGCTCTCCGCGATGCCGTCGGTGCACGTCGGCTGGGCGATCCTGGTCGCGATCATGGTGATCACCACGGCGCGGTCGCGGTGGCGCTGGCTCGCGGCGGGCTACCCCGTGGCGACCACGCTGGCCGTGGTGGTAACCGCCAACCACTACTGGCTCGACGGAATCGTGGCCGGGCTGCTGCTCGTGCTCGTGCTGCTGGTCCAGCACGCCGTCAGGAGGCTGGCGGCCACATACCCCGCCCCCCTCCCCGTCACCCTTCATGGGCTACTTCCGTATCGGCCGTCGTGGGATCATTCCAGTAACGGCGCCAGCGCGGGCACCGCAGCCAGCAATGGCCGCAATGGCGCAGCCCCAGACCAGGAGCGGACTCCGGCGAGATGCGATCGGTCTTCGTGAGGTCCTGTTCCAGAGCACCAGGGACATAGCGCCCGACGCCGCCATCACCGCGCACTTGGCCATGTCACTTGAATAACGGTTCGTCATGTGCTGCGCTGTCTTCGGCGATCGCACCAGCATGTGCGTGTTGTCCCGGGGGGGTTGGGCCGCATGGCAGACGATCAGAGCAGGAGGCCGCTGGCGCGGCGCGTGCCGGGCGCGACCAGAGCCGCTCCGGGTGCCCAGGAACGGCCGGCGCTGCCGGACGTCTTGCTGCAGCGCATGCAGGCCGCGGTCAGCGCCGCGCACGCGCAGGCAGCAGAGGAGCAGAGGCTCGCGAGCGAGGACGAAATCCGGCGCGAGCCTTCCGGGAGCCGGGAACAAGCTGCTCACCGGGCATTGCCGTCCGTGTTTCAGGGAACGGAGGCCGCGAGCAACGGCCGGACACTGCCATACGGCACGGCGCTCCCTACGCCGCCGCCCCCAGACTGGTCGGACGCGGTTGACGATACGTCGCCGCTGCCACGTCTGGCCGCGTCCGGGGTGATCGCAGTCCCCGATGCCGACAGCTTCGGCGCACAGCCTGATAGCAAGACGCTGCCTGACCGCGGCGTGCCGCCGCACCGCGATGGAGCGCCGGATCATGCTCTGAGGCGCGACCGCGGCCCGAAACGTGATCGGCAGGCCGCGAAACGGGAGCGCGCCGCCCGGCGGGAACAGGAACGAGCCGAGCGACTGGAACGCGCGAGGCAGGAGCGGGAACGTGCCGCGGAGCAGGCCAGGCAACGCACCGCCGAGCGCGAGCGCCAGCTGGCCGCCGAGCGCGAGCGACAGCACGCCGCACAGCTCGAAAGAGAGCGCGCCGAGCTGGAGCGGGAGCGCGCCGCCGAGCAAGAACGCGAGCGCGCGGCAGAACTTGAGCGCGAACGCGCGGCGCAACTCGAGCGCGAACGCGCGGCGCAACTCGAGCGCGAACGCGCGGCGCAACTCGAGCGCGAACGCGCCGACCAGGAACGCGAACGCGACGCCGAGCGAGAGCGGCAGCGCGCCGCCGAGTTCGAACGGCAGCGCGCCGAGCAGGAACGCGAACGCGCCGCGGAACGGGCGCGAGAACGCGCCGAGCAGCCGGAGAGCCCGCCGGTCGCCGCCGCTGCGCAGCCCTCGGCGGACCCGCTCGAGCACCCCGGGCTAAATGCGCGGAGGCCGCGTAACCGCCGGCGGTACCGCCCAGCTGCGGTGGCCGCCTCGGCCCTGATCCTGGTCGCCGGCGGGTCGCTGGCCTTCGCGTTGTCCACGCGCGGCCCGGCCGGCACGCCAGGTCGGTCGGTTCCGGCCCTGACCCTCGCCGTCTCCTGGGTCGGCCATGAGGTCAGCCGGACCGCCACCGTGGCCTGTGATCCTGCCATGTGCCGCGCGCTCGAGGCGAGCGGGGTGGAGCGGCTGCTCGTGCTGGGTCCGGCAACGGCGGATCCCCGGCTCTCCCAGCTGATCATCGCCACGGCTGCCGTCCGCGCCGAATTCGGGGTCAGCCTCGGCGCGGCCTACGCCCCGTCCGTTATCGCGAGCTTCGGCTCAGGCAGCACGCGGATCGACATCCGGGTGGTGGCGCCCACCGGCCCGGCCGCGTACGCGGCCGCGCTCAACACCGACGTGCAGAACCGGATGCAGGCCGGAGCCGAGCTGCTGGGCAGCCCCAGGGTCGTGGCCTCCGCCTCGGCCCGGCGGCAGATGCTCGCCGGACAGGTCAGCTCGCAGCTGCTGATCGTGATGACGAGCCTGGCCACGCTGCATTCGGTCGACATCCT
>DASYXX010000902.1:0-2836 GCA_035934395.1 Streptosporangiaceae bacterium | reverse complement strand
TATGACCACGATATCGGTCGGCACCGACGAAACTGCGGACACCGACACACTTTATAGACAATAAATCGAAAAAATTTTCAGCCATTCTCTCTGCAGGGTGGTCTACGGCTGATCTGACGCGGCCGGGTGTCTGCGGCCGAGGAGACGTGACGGACCGCTGAGGCGCCGGGCGCACCTGGCTTGCGTTCATGATCAATCTTCACGGCCGTGCCGGCGCGCGTTCACCCGTTCGGCACCGGCCGTGCAGGCGCGGAAGCGAGGATTCTCGCTGTCATTCGTGTCTGGGCCTAAACCACAACGGAGGCTGCAGTGGACGCCGATGGTGCCCGAAAGGAACTCTCCCGGAGGCAGGTGCTCTCTACAGCCGGGCTCGCCGCGGCGGCCGTTCCTCTGGTCAAGCTGCGCGGCGCCCCGGCGCTGGTGCGGCAGCCAGATGCGGTCGGCGCGCCAGGGCCGGAGCAGGTCCATGTTCAGTTCGGCGCCGACGCGGCGTCGCAGGTGGCTGTCTCGTGGGCAACCCCGGTGGCCGTCGCCAGGCCCCGGCTCCGGCTCGGTCACACCCTCGGGGACCTCGGCCGCGAGGTTGATGCTGAGGCGCGGACGTATACAGAGGCACTGACCGGCCAGACCGTGTGGACGTATCACGCCAGGCTGCACGGCCTGGAGCCCGACCGCCACTACGTCTACCAGGTGGCGAATGACGGCGCCGCGCCCGTCTCGGGCATGTTCCGCACCGGCCCCCGGGGCCGGTCCCGCGGGTTCCGGTTCACCAGCTTCGGCGACCAGTCCGTTCCCGCAGCGGTGGGCCAAGGATTCGGCCCGTGGACCGCGAACGCCGGGTTCATCGTTCCGGCGGTGGAAGCCCTCGATCCGCTGTTCCACCTGTTCAACGGCGACTTGTGCTACGCGAACGTCAGCGACGACCCGGTGGACACGTGGACGTCGTTCTTCACCAACAACACCCGGTCGGCCGCGAACAGGCCCTGGATGCCGGCCGCCGGCAACCACGAGAACGAGGTCGGGAACGGCCCGCAGGGGTATCTGTCGTACCAGACGAGATTCGAGCTGCCGGATAATCACTCGCCGGAGTTCCGCGGCAACTGGTACGCCTTCACCGTCGGCTCGATCAGGGTGATTTCCCTGAATAACGATGACGTCTGCCTGCAGGACGGCGGGTTCAGCGCCTTCCGGCGTGACCACGTCCCGACCTACGTCTCCAATGGCGACAACCCGTACATCAACGGGTACAGCTCCGGTGCGCAGCGGGAATTCCTGGAGCGGGAGCTGGCCAGGGCGCGGAGCTCGGACGACATCGACTGGATCATCGTCTGCATGCATCAGGTGTCGATGTCCTCGGCTCATTTCAACGGCGCCGACCCGGGGATCCGGCAGCAGTGGCTGCCGCTGTTCGACAAGTACGGCGTGGACCTCGTGCTCACCGGGCACGAGCACCATTTCGAGCGGACCTTCCCGGTGCGCGGCGTCCTGCCGGGAAGCACGCTGCTCACCCCCGCCCCCCAGGGCACCGACCCAAGCTTGATGGACACCTCGACGGGCACCGTCCACATGATCATCGGCGGCGGCGGTCACTCGGCGCCGACTCCGGTATCGGCCTTCGACATGCCGCACGACGGAGTACTGATCACCGCGGTCGGCCCGGGCAGCCCGCAGTCGCAGCACCCCACGGTCACCACGACAGAGCCCGCGCCATGGTCGGCCTACCGGGACCTGCAGACCCCGTACGGCTTCGCCTCGTTCGACTTCGTGCCGCACGAGCCGGGCGGGACGACATCGATCACGGTCACGCACTACGGCGCCGAGCACGGGTCGCCTTCGTACACACAGCGGGATCAGTTCGTCATGCGCAAGTCGCTCGGCCGGGACCGCCACGGCGAGCTCGCGGGGGCCGCGACAGCCAGGTAGAACGGCGGGTCCTGCGCCGCGGTTGCCGCGTGCCATGGGCCATCATGGTCCGATGAGCAGCGCCCGTGACACCGCAGTGGACCTGATCAGGTTTCTCGACGCGTCACCGTCGCCGTACCACGCGGCGGCCGAGGCCCGGCGCCGGCTGACCGAGGCGGGCTTCGCCGAGGTCCCGCTGAACGGGGGCTGGCCGTCGGGCGCCGGGCGGTACGTGACCGGGGACGGCGGATCCTTGTTCGCGTGGGCGGTCCCCGAGGGATCGGCGCCGCACGCCCCGTTCCGGCTGCTCGGCGCCCACACCGACAGCCCCACGCTCCGGGTCAAGCCGCGCCCGGACACCGGCCGGGCCGGCGTGCGCCAGCTCGGCGTGGAGGTCTACGGCGGCCCGCTGCTCAACTCCTGGCTTGACCGGGACCTCGGCCTGGCCGGGCGCGTCGTGGTGCGCGCGTCCGACGGTCCGCAGGTCCGGCTGATCCGGGTGCACCGGCCGGTGCTGCGAGTGCCGCAACTCGCGATCCACCTCGACCGCGGCATCCGCGAGGACGGGCTCAAGCTCGACCCGCAGCAGCACCTGGTTCCCATCTGGTCGCTCGGCCCGGCGGAGGACGGGGCGTTCAGGAACTTTGTCGCCAAGGAGCTGGGCGTCTCGCCGGCCGACGTCCTGAGCCACGACGTAGTGACCTACGACCTGGCGGGCGGCACGCTGGCCGGGGTCGCCGAGGAGTTCATCAGCTCCGGCCGGCTGGACGACCTGGCGTGCGCGTACGCGGCGGTGACGGCGCTGTGCGCGGCGGCGGATCAGCCCGCGCCGCAGCACGTCAGCGCGCTCGTGCTGTTCGACCACGAGGAGATCGGCAGCCAGTCGGCGACCGGCGCGGACGGCGCGTGGCTGGCCAGGCAGCTGGAGCGCACG
>DASYXX010000886.1:0-13702 GCA_035934395.1 Streptosporangiaceae bacterium | reverse complement strand
TCTTCGAAGTGTCGGCCAAGATCGGGCGGCATTTCTGGCGGCACCCGCCGGTGCCGCTGGATGCCGAGGACTGGGACCGGATGCCGGGCTGGTTCGGGTTCGACCCGGCGCACCAGGCGGAGTGGCGGGACCTGCTGGCCGCGCTGCGCCGGGCGGTGGAGACTGAGCTGACCCCGCGCCAGCGTGAGATCTTCGTCGCGATCGTGCTCAATGGTGTCCCGCTGGATGCCCTGGTGATGCATCTGGGTTCCAGCCGCAACGCGATCTATAAGATGCTGTTCGACGCCCGGCGTAAGCTGCGGGCGGCTCTTGCCGCTAACGGGTATCTGCCCGATGATTGTCCGGGGGGCTCATGAACGGCTGGCCGGCGCTGGATCGCTTCTTGCGGACTGACCCGCGTGATGTGGGCTGCGAGCAGGCGATGGAGATGCTGCACGTCTACGCCGAGCTGGTGGCCTCCGGCGAACCGGGGGACCTGCGGTACCCGGGGATCGCGGCGCACCTGGACGCGTGCGGCCCGTGCGGGGAGGACTTCGAGGGGCTGCTGGCCGCCATCCGCGGCGAAGCACCCTGATCACCACCCGCTGCAGGGCCGACCGCCACGCCCGCCTCTGACTGGTGACACCCCTTTGCGGCCTCAGCTCGCCCTCCGCCGCGCCGCATGATCGCGGGCCTCGAGCACGGACCGGCCCGGCGGTGCTGTCCTTTCTGCCATTTCTGGCTGAGACGAGGTAAGACCCCGCCCGCCGCGCACGCCAACAACGTGAGCGAAACGGCGCGGCGGCATCTCGCCGCCAGCCTGGGTCCCGGCCATTGCCGGAAGAAAGGACAGCACATGAAGATCTTGAGACGCCGGTGGTGGCTGGCAGCCATCGCCGCGGTGGCGGTCGTGGCCTCGGCGGTGGGCGCCACGGTGGCCTCAGCCGGGACGGGCGCCACCGCCGCCAAACCCGGCAGCCTGGGCCAGCTATCGGGCCTGCTGCCGCGGGATCACCTGACCTTGGAGAGCGCGATCCAGATCAACCTGTCCAAGGAGACGGCGCGGCTGCCGCTGTACCCGGGGATCGCGTACGCGGGCACGCCGCACGCCGAGAAGGTCTGGTACATCCTGCTGGACGCCTCCGACCCGGGGCTGGCGCATGACCTGGGCGTGAACTACGCGCCCAAGCTCGCCAACATCGCGATCGGCGACCCGGCCGCGGTGCAGACCGTGACCCTCACCAACCCGTCCCCCGCGCAGAACCCGTTCGGCCCGGGCTTGGTCAACTTCGCAGGCGCGCCGAACTTCGCCCCCACCCGGGTCCTGGTGCCCGGGCCCAACGGGTTCCCGCCGGCCAAGTTCGCCCCCGGCGCGGTGGCCGGCCCCGGCTACAGCCCGTTTATCCGGTTCGCCGGATCCGACGTCGTCTACAACGCGCCGATCGTGGCCACCGGCAACGGCCCGTTCGACGTGGTGCACCACACCAACACCGAGGACCGGGTCCTGGGCGTCCACATCGCCGGGCCGTCCAAGCCCGGCCAGTTCGCCGAGTCGTGGGCGGACCTGCTGTTCGTCAAGGGGTTCGACGCCGGGCAGCCGATCCTGTACCTGTCCACCGACGCCGGCCAGCCGCTGACCGCGGTGCTGGAGCGCTCGGTCTACGTGCCCGCGCTGAACAACGTGTCGTTCAACGGCGGCGATGACTTCCTCGGCTCGGCCCGCGAGCGGCTGTTCGGGTTCATCAACGGCCAGACCGGCGCCAACAACCCGCAGGCGCAGGGGTTCGTGCACCTGATCAAGGACGGGTTCGCCGCCGACGACGCCTCCGCGGGCAACACCGCGCTGATCAACGGCCTGCGCAACGGCGGCGACCTGCTGAACGTGTTCGGCGACTTCCCCACCCTCACCGACCCGCGGCACGCCGACGCCTACAGCCCGCTGTGGGACGCCCAGCTCGGCCTGTGGACCCCCAAGGCGATCGCCGAAGGCCTCAACACCCGGCAGATCGACGAGAACGTCGTGTTCAACCTGGCCGACCAGCGGCCCGACCTGCTGACCGGCGTCAACCCCGCCACCGGCCAGCCCGCCCCCTACGGCGCGGCCGGGGTCGACATCAACTGCGCGGTCCTCGGGTTCACCGCCCAGGCCCCCACCGCCAACCTCGCCCCGCCCGCCCCCAACTCACAATTCCCGCCCCGGTAGACCGCCGGTACCAGCTGGAGTGGGCGGGCCCAGCCCTGGGCCCGCCCACTCATCCGCCCCGCGGCGGGTGGCGCACGCTACCGCCAGGTAAGCAGCGCCGCAGATACGACCTATGAGCAAGGAGAAGGCGATGAGCGGCACGACGTTCGATGCGATCGTGATCGGGGCCGGGCCCGCCGGCGAGGTTCTCGCCGGGCGGCTGGCCGGCAAGGGCTACCGGGTCGCCATCGTGGAGGCCGAACTGGTTGGAGGAGAGTGCTCCTACTACGCGTGCATGCCGTCCAAGGCGCTGCTGCGCCCGGCCCAGGCGCTGGCGGAGGCCCGCCGGGTCCCCGGGGCCGCGCAGGCCGTCACCGGCCAGCTCGATGTGCACGCGATCCTGGCCCGCCGCGACCAGATCATCGGTGGCCTGGATGACTCCGGGCAGGTGCCGTGGCTGGAGAGCCGGGGAGTGAGCCTGATCCGCGGCCACGGCCGCCTTTACGGCGAACGCCAGGTGCGCGTCGGCCGTACGGTGCTGCATGCTCGCCGCGCTGTGGTGATCGCGACCGGGAGCACGGCGGCGATCCCGCCGATCCCGGGCCTGGCCGAGGCCAGCCCGTGGACGAACCGGGAAGCCACCACCGCCAGCAAGGTCCCGGGGAGTCTGCTGGTTCTAGGCGGCGGTGTAGTCGGGGTCGAGATGGCCCAGGCATACGCCACCCTGGGCTCGCGGGTGACCGTGATCGAGGCCGAACAGCGGCTGCTGCCCCGGGAGGAGCCTTTCGCCGCACAGCAGCTACAGGAAGCCCTTACCAGCCAGGGCGTGGATGTGCGGACGGGGGTGCGGGCCGCCGCGGTCCGCCGGGAGGGCCCGGAGGTTACCGTGACTCTGAGCGACGGGCAGAAGGTCCGGGGGGAGGAGATCCTGGTCGCCGCCGGGCGCCGCCCGCAGACGGACGATCTGGGCCTGGAGACCGTGGGCCTGCGCCCCGGGCAGCCGGTCGAGGTCGGCGAGCAGCTTTCCGCACCTGGCCTGCCGTGGCTGTATGCGATCGGCGACGTCAACGGGCGCTCGCAGCTGACCCACGTCGGCAAATACCAGGCCCACGTGCTGTCGGAGATCCTCGACGGGCACGCGGCGGCCATCAGCGGCGACGGCGCGTCCGCTCCCCGGGTGATCTTCACCGACCCGCAGGTCGCCTCCGTCGGGCTGACACTGCAGGCCGCCCGGGATCAAGGCGCGGACGCACGCGCCTACGATGTGCCAAGCTCAGGCACGGCCGGCGGGGAATTCCACGGGAACGGCACGCCCGGAACCGCGCGGATCGTCGTTGACGAGCGGCGGGGCGTGATCGTCGGCGCCACCTTCACCGGCACCGACGTCGCGGACTGGTTGCACGCGGCGACGATCGCCATCGTCAGCCAGACACCGGTCGAGCTGCTATGGCAGGCCGTTCCCGCCTTCCCCACCCGCAGCGAGATCTGGCTGAAGCTGCTCGAACGCCGCGAAGCCGATCTCAGGCCGGCCGGCACCGCCAGGCACATCCACCCAGCCGCCGGGCACCCAGCCCAGCCGACCCCGCATGGCCGGAAACCCCTGGCGGCGGGCCGGCGCTGACCGCGCTGCCGGCGGGCAGCCGCCGGGCCGCGGCAGCGCCGATGCCGTTGGCGCGGGTGACCATGGCCACGGCGCCGTCGAGGTAGATGGCCATCACGGCTCCCGCAGCCCGGCGGCCACCGGGGTGCGGTGCACCAGGTCGAGCCCGCGGAGCAGGGCCTCGATGGCGATGACCGCGCGGCCGGTGCCGGGGCCGCGGTCGGCGATCACGTCGGTATAGAGGAAACCATCGGCGACCCGGACGATCGCGAAGGCCAGCGTGGGGGTATCCAGGCTGGCGTCGAACGCGCCGCGGGCGCGTTCCAGGTCGATGAGGTTCTCCAGCGCGGCGGCCATGCCCTGGTGCACCGTGCTGCGGCTGCCGGTCAGCACGCGCAGCGCGGTCTCCGGATCGGACTCCAGGAACACCCGCACCGGCCGGTCGGTTCCGATGGCGCGCAGCACGCCGCCGATCACCGCGGTGAGCCGGTCCGTCCCGGTCAGGTGGGCGCTGGCTCGGACCTGGTCGGCGAGCAGCCGGCGGGCCCGCCACCACAGCACCTGGTCCAGCAGCTGTTCCCGGTTGCCGGCCTGGCGGTACAAGGTGGCGCGGGCCACCCCGACGCGCCGGGCCAGCTCGCGCATGTCCAGCCGCTGACCGGCCACGAAGGTGTCCACGGCCGCCGTGAATATCGGGCCGGGAATGGTGGCCGGCGTCCCGGTCCCCTGGGGTAGCACCCTGCCGACGTCGTCGGTCATTGCCCTGGTTGCCCGGCGGCGCGCTTTTCGGCGGCCTCGGCCAGCAGCGCGAGCTCGTCGGGCAGGTAGCCGGCCAGCTTATCGATATCGGGGACCAGCTCGCGGGCGCTGACCAGGCCGAAGTGCAGCTGGCCGAGGTACCCCACCAGGGTGATGTTCAGGCCTTGGCCGTCGGTGACCACCGACACCGGGTAGTGCGCGACCAGCCTGGCGCCGCACATGTAGACCGGGACGTTCGGGCCGGGGACGTTGGAGATCGTGACGTTGAACGGCGGCACCCGGTGCAGCAGCCCGGTGGCGAACACCACCCGGGCCGCACGCGCGGTCAGCGCCGGCACGGCGAAGTCGCTGATCTGGTCGACCAGGCCCTGCGGGATCTCCGCCTGCTGGGCCTTGGCGGCTTGCGTCGCCGAGTGGACGATCTGCAGCCGCAGGTCAGGGTCGGTAACGTTGGTAGGCAGCGGGGTCAGCATGGCGGACACCCTGTTGCCCAGCGCCCCCTGGCTGGCCGGGTCCCGCACCGATACCGGGATCATCGCGACCAGCGGCTGGCCGGGCAGCGCGTCGTGGTCGATGAGCCAGCGCCGCAGCGCCCCGGCGCATATCGCCATCACGACGTCGTTGACCGACACGCCGAAGGTTTTCTTGACCGCCTTGACCGTGTCCAGGTCGACGCTGCGGAACGCGAACCGGCGGTGCGGCGTGATCGCCCGGTTGAACGGCGTCGCAGGCGCCCGCCCCGGCCTGGTGGCGATCACCGAGCCGTCGCCGCGGTTCAGTCCGAGGATCTCGCCGACCAGCGTGCTGGCCGCCGGGGCCAAGGTGGGCAGGAGCCTCACCAGCTCGTTGGTGATCCGCACGGTCTGCACCGGGCGCCAGGCCAGCCGCATGGCCGCCCTCGCGGCCAGCACCGGCAGGGGCGGCGGTCTTTCCGGCTGGAACGGCTGGGCCGCGGGCGGTTCACGCCCGGCCGGCGTGAGGTCAAACAGTACGGTCAGCAACTCGGTGCCGGAGACCCCGTCCACCGCGGCGTGGTGGATCTTGCTATAGACCGCGGCGCGGTCTCGGGCCAGCCCCGTGATCAGGTAGAGCTCCCACAGCGGGCGGCTGCGGTCGAGCGGGCGCGCATGCAACCGGCTGACCTGCTCGGTGAGCTGGGCGTCGGAACCCGGGCGCGGCAGGGCGATCTCGCGGACGTGGTACTCGATGTCGAAGTCGGCGTCGTCGATCCAGTAGGGCTGGTCCAGCCCGAGCGGCACGTTCAGCAGCCTGCGCCGGAGCACGGGCACCAGCGGCAGCCGCTCGGCCATGACCTCGGTGAGCCGGGCCAGGGTCAGCGGCTCGGAAGCGGTACTGGGATCGAGCACGCTCAGCCCGCCGACGTGGCCGGTGGTGTTTGCCGTCTCGAGGGCGAGGAACGAGGCGTCCATGCCGGTGAGCTGCTGCATTTCCGTTCCTCCCCATGGTCCTCAGCGTGTGCCTGAGATGGTCCTGCCCAGCCAGTCCCGCACGATGCCGATCACAGTATCCGGGACCTCGAGTTGCGGGGTGTGCCCGACTCCGGGCAGCATGACCGTCTCCCAGCGCGGGTTGCGTACGGCCGCCCGCCGCATGCTCGCTGCCGGCACCAGCCGGTCGGCCTCGCCGCCGATGAGCAGGACCGGGACCCGCACCGAGGCCATCGTCTCCCAGTAGCGATGTCGCTGGCCGACCACGCTCATCAGGGACCGCGAAGCGGCCAGGAAGGCGGCAGCGTTGGGCTGTTCCTGGCGCTGGCGCTCGGCGGCCAGCGCGATCGACGCGGCGAGCATGGCAGGGTCGGCCCGGGACGGGTCGGCGAAGCACAGCTCGATCATCCGCCGGACGAGCAGTTCTGGCGGCCGGCCTGACATCACCGCCCTGACGTAGAGCTCGCCGAGGCCGGGCAGCGCGTAGAGCAGGAACTGGCCGGCGACCTGGCGGTCCGGGGTCTGCCGGGGCGGCGGCAGGGCCGGGTCGATGAGCACCAGCCCGCGGACGGTCTCGGGCGCCGCGGCCGTCTGCATGAGGGAGATCAGCCCGCCCATGGAGTTTCCGACCAGGATCACCGGCGTGCCGGTGACCTCCCGTACGAACCGGTCGAGCAGCCTGGTGTTGCGCCGCACCGTCGCGGTGGCGCGGGTGCCGGGAGTCAGGCCGAACCCGTGCAGGTCCAGCGCGACCGCGCGGCGCCCGTCCGCCAACCCGGGCCCGATCAGGCACCAGTTCAGGTGCGAGCCGCCCAGGCCGTGCACGAACACGATCGGCGTGCCGTCCGGGCGGTCACCAGGGGTGAATTCGATCCAGTGCACCGGGCCGTCGAGGTCGCTGACGTAGCCGCGTGCACCCCACGGCGCGGCGAACGTCCACGGCGCCGGCCTGATCGGGGCTGCCGTGCTCATCGGAGGACCTGCCGGCCCGGCCGGGCCAATCGGTCGGCGAGCAACCGGAGCGTCGCCGGGTCCACGGCGAATCCGACCTGGCTGCGGCGAACCTCCACGTTCTGGTGCAGCAGCTTCCCTCCGCTCGCGTCGCGTGCCTCGCCAGCCTAGGCAAGGCGGTGATACACACTTAATATATGTCTCACTGAGAGAATTGCCCATACGCTAGCCCGGGGGCGAGGATGAGCTTCAACCTGGCGACCATCCTGACCGAGACGACCGTGGCCGCGCCGGACGCCCCGGTCTGCCGCTTCGGCGGGAACCCGACGAGCTACCGCGAGCTCGACGAGCAATCGGGCCGTCTAGCGGCCGGGCTGCACGCGGCTGGCCTCGCTCCCGGCCAAGTGGTCGCGGTGCAGCTGCCGAACCTCCCGCAGTTCCTGATCGCGTACTTCGGGGCGCTCAAGGCGGGCCTGGTGGTGCTGCCGCTGAACCCGCTGCTGATGGCCCCCGAGCTCGAGTACCACCTGGGCGACTCGGCGGCGGCGCTGCTGATCGGGGCCGAGGGCATGCACGCCGAGGCGGTCAAGGCGTGCGAGACGACCGGGGTGCCGCTGTACCTGGTCAGCATGGGCCCGGGCCCGCTGCCCGACGGCACCCGGCCGTTCAGCGAGCTGTTCGGGGCCACGCCGCTGGACGAGCCCGGGGGGATCCCGCGCGCCCCCGACGACACCGCCGTGCTCGTCTACACCAGCGGCACCACGGGCAGGCCGAAGGGGGCCGAGCTCACTCACTTCCAGCTGTACATGAACAGCACGATCGCGGGCGGGCTTTTCGGCGTGCGCAGCGACGATGTGGTGCTCGCCGTGCTGCCGTTCTTCCACGTGTTCGGGCTGTCGTCGGTGATCAATGTGTTCGTCCGGTTCGGCGGCTGCCTGTCCATCCTGCCGCGCTTCCAGCCCGCCGCGGTGCTGGACGCGATCGAGGCCGACCGGTGCACGGTGATCGGCGGCGTGCCGACCATGCTGCACGCCCTGGCCCGGCAGGACATCACCGGCCGCGACCTGTCGGCGCTGCGCGTGGCGGTGTCCGGCGGCGCGTCGCTGCCGGAGGACATCATGCGCACCTTCGAGGACAAGTACCGTATCGAGGTCCTCGAGGGTTACGGGATGACCGAGACCGCGAGCTCGTGCACGTTCAACCGGCCCGGCGACCGGAAGGTCCTGTCCATCGGCAAGCCGATGTGGGGCGTGCGTGTGCGGGTGTGCGACCGGGCGGGCCGGACGCTGCCCGCCGGGCGCGAGCACGTCGGCGAGATCCTGATCCGCGGGCACAACGTGATGAAGGGGTACCTGGGGCGGCCCGAGGCCACCGCCGAAACGCTGCGCGATGGCTGGCTGCACAGCGGCGACCTGGGCTACGTGGACGAGGACGGCTTCTACTTCATCGTCGACCGGGCCAAGGACCTGGTGATCCGCGGCGGGTACAACGTCTACCCGCGGGAGATCGAGGAGGTCCTGTACGCCCACCCCGCGATACTGGAGGCCGCCGTGATCGGCAAGCCGGACGAACGCCTCGGCGAGGAGGTCGTGGCCGTGGTGGCGCTGCGGCCCGGTCATGACGTGAGCGCCGCAGACATCATCGCCTACACCCGGGAGCGGCTGGCGGCGTACAAGTACCCGCGGGAGATCCGGTTCATGGCCGAGCTGCCGAAGGGACCCTCAGGGAAGATCCTCAAGTCCGCGCTGCGCGACGCCTAGGCCGCGCCTGACGCTCGGCTGACCAGATCTTCTGTAGATACCGGAATCTGGTGACGACCGATCACCTTCCTGGCGGTGAACCTGATCAGGTCCGAGGGCGAGACCCGCAGCAGGCCCAGGTCTGCTCGGTGGCCCTGGCGACAGGAGGCGGCGTGACCGGTCACGGACAGGAACTCGGCGGATCGTTCGCACTTGGCGCGTGGCGCGTGCGCCGGGCCGGGTACGGCGCGATGCAGCTCTCCGGCGACGGGGTTTTCGGGCCGCCGCGGGACCGCGACGAGGCGCTGCGGGTGCTGCGCGCGGCCGCCGCGGCCGGGGTCGACCATATCGACACTGCGCAGTTCTACGGGGCGGGCACGGTGAACGAGCTCATCCGCGAGGCGCTGCACCCCTATCCCGACGACCTCGCCATCGTGAGCAAGGTAGGCGTCCGCCGTGACGCGGACAGCGCGGTGCTGCGGCCCAATGAGGCTCGCGAGCTGCGCCTGGGTATCGAGGACAATCTCCGTGCACTCGGCACCGGCCGGCTGGCGGCCGTGAACCTGCGCATGATGGACTCCTCACAGGCCCCGGGCAGGCGGTTCGACGCCCAGCTCGCGGTGTTGGTCCTGGCCCGCGAGGAGGGGCTGATCAACGGCATCGGCCTGAGCAACGTCTCGCGGGCGCAGCTGCTGCGGGCGGTCGCGCAGACCGAGATCGTGTGCGTGCAGAACCTGTTCAACCTGGCCGATCAACGGTCCATTGACGTCCTCGACGAGTGCCGGGCGCGGAACATCGCGTTCGTGCCGTTCTGCCCGCTGGGCTGGCCCGGTCAGGTGCGGCACCGGCTGCTCGGCGAACCCGTGCTCGCCGCGGTGGGGGATCGGCTGGGCGCGACGCCGGTCCAGGTCATGCTCGCCTGGCTGCTGGACCTCGCCCCGAACATCCTGCTCATCCCGGGCACCCGCACCCGCGCCCATCTCGCCGAGAACCTGGGCGCCGCCGACGTCCGGCTCGACGACGCGGCTCGTGCCGAGCTGGCCCGGCGCTTCCCCGTCGCCCAGGACACCCGACCAGGAGTGTCGTGGTAAAGTTCTGTCTAGACCGTCTAGGCTTAGGAGCCAAGATGCCCTGGCAGGTTCAGGATGCGAAGCAGCGCTTCAGCGAGCTCATCCGCAAGGCGCACTCCGACGGGCCGCAGGTCGTCACCCGACACGGTGAGGAGATCGCCGTGGTCATAGACATTGCTGACTACCGGCGCCTTAAGGGCGAGACTGCCGAGTTCAAGGATTACCTGCGCGCTGGGCCAGCCTTCGACGAACTCGATCTGGACAGGCCAGCCGATCGCCCTCGCTCCATCGACCTAGCGGATGAGGCATGACGTATCTGCTCGACACCAATGTGGTGTCCGAGCTGCGCAAGCGCGATCCTGACCCTCACGTCCAAGCTTGGTATGCGACCGTCACCTCGGCGGAGTTGTTCCTGAGCGTGCTTACCATCGGTGAGATCCGTCTGGGCATCCAGCGACTTCGCCGCAAAGATGAGCCTCAGGCTGTCCTGCTGGATCAGTGGCTGCAGGGGTTGCATGTGGCCTACCGTGACCATCTGGTCGATGTGGATGCTGATGTGGCAGTGGAATGGGGTCGGCTCAACGTCCCAGATCCGTTGCCGGTCATTGACGGCCTGCTGGCTGCCTCCGCTAAGGTTCGCGGCTGGACCCTGGTGACCCGCAACCTTGCTGACCTTCAGCGCAGCGGGGTAGCGCTGCTGAATCCCTTCGAGCCGCCATCTGCGCCTCGACCTGGGACCAGCTGACTGCTGCCCAGGTGAGGGCGTTGGTGGTGGCTCAGTCCCGGCAGTGGTCGTGGTCGGTCAGGCGGGCCGCGCTAGCCTGGCAGCTTCCTGACCTTGCGGACCGGGGGGAATTCGTTGCCTGATCAGTCCCGGTTCTCGGCGGTAGACGCGCTGGCCGCGGAATTCCAGCGCCAGGGCGGGCAGCCAGGGCTGGCGTACGGGGTCGTCGCCGACGGCCGGCTGGTGCACGACCGCGGGCTGGGGGAGCGCAGGCAGGGCGGCCCCGGCCCGGACGCCGCGACGGTGTTCCGGATCGCCTCAATGACCAAGAGCTTCACCGCCGCGGCGATCCTGGCCCTGCGCGACGACGGCGCGCTGAGGCTGGACGACGCGGCCGTGGCATACGTCCCGGAACTGGCCGGCCTGCCGCCAGCGACCGCCGACTCGCCGCCGGTCACGATCCGCAACCTGCTCACGATGACGGCCGGGTTCCCGACCGATGACCCGTGGGGGGACCGGCAGCAGGGACTGCCGCTGGCCGAGTTCACGGCTGTGCTGGGCAGCGGCGGGCTCCGGTTGGCCTGGGCACCCGGCACCCGGTTCGAGTACTCCAACCTGGGCTACGCCATCCTCGGCCTGGTCATCGCCGCGGTCTCAGGCCGCCCCTACCCGGAATTTGTCACCCAGCGGCTGCTCCGCCCGCTCGGGATGACCAGCACCGGGTTCGAGGCGCCCGGATTCCCGGCCGACCGGCTGGCCCGCGGGTACCAGCGCAGCGGGGACCGGTGGGACGAGCTGCAGCCGGACCCGTGCGGCGCGTTCGCCCCGATGGGCGGGATCTTCAGCTGCGTGGCGGACCTGGCCCGGTGGGTGAGCGAGCTTGCGGACGCGTTCCCGCCCGGGGCCGGAGCGGACGGCACCGGGCCCGGCGGCACTGAGGGCGAGGATCGCGCTGCCGGGGCAGGCGATTCCGGGCGGCATCCGCTGCGGCAGGCCACCCGGCGAGAGATGCAGCTGCCGCAGGTGTCGCTGGGGTCCGGCCCGCTCGCCCGGCTCCCGGGCGACCCGGGCATCACCGGGCCGGCCAGCTACGGGCTCGGCTTGTTCGTGGAGGAGCACCCGGCCTGGGGCCGGATTGTCCAGCACAGCGGCGGCTACCCCGGGTTCGGCAGCAACATGCGCTGGCACCCGGCCACTGGGCTGGGCGTGATCGTGCTCGCGAACAGCACCTACGCCGCGGCACCCGCCCTCGCCGGGCAGATGCTGATTGCCCTGCTGCGACAGCAGCCCGCTGCGGCCGCGCCCGGCATGGAAGGCAAGGTCGCCGGGCCAGCCCCGGCGCCCGGTGGGCCCTGGCCGCAAACGCGGCGGGCTCAGCAGGAGATCATGGGGCTGCTGCGGTCCTGGGACGACACGGCAGCCGCGCGGCTATTCACCCCGAACGTCGACCAGGACCAGCCGCTGCCCGAGCGCAGGCACGCCATCGAACTACTCCGGGAGCGGATCGGCGACTTCGCTGAGCACCCGCAGCGGCCGCCGGAGTTCGAGTCGCCCGCACACTGCCGCTGGTGGCTGGCGGGCGAGCGCGGCGTGACAGCCGCCGAGATCCGGCTCAGCCCGGAGCGCAGCCCGCGGGTGCAGTCGCTGGCCGTCGCGATCCCGCCGGCCCCGGGATCGCCGCTGGCAGACGCGCTCGGATCGCTGCTTTCGCTGCTGAACGGGGATGTCCCGGGCTGGCCGCCGACCCTGCCGGTACCCGACTCGCTGGACGCCGAGCAGCTGGCCCGGCAGTTCCGGATGGCCGCCGCCTGGGCAGGCCGCTGCCAGCTGGGCGCACTGCGGGCCGGGAACGGGGAGACCACCGCCACCACCGAGATCGATGGCGAGACCGGCCGGCTCGTGCTGGCGATCAGCATCGACCCCGCCACCCCGCTGCTGCACCAGGTGGACCTCTTCGTGCAGTCATAACATCCCCGGCCCACATTCCGCCGACTTGGCGACCGCGAATGGTTCGCCGTGGCGGGGCCAGCGTCCCGTGGCGCTCGCGAACGCCTGATATCCGGATTGCGAGCAGAATCCGTAACGTTGGCGGGGATCTATTCCGAAGCCATGACTGGCGATTCCTGGATGCCAGGACTGCCCTGGCAGTCGGGGCCGCTCAGGTCGCTCTGATCTCGCCGTCGGCTGCCCCCTCGGTGGCCAGCCCTCGGAGTATCTCGATATCGTCGATGTCTTTCTGCCGCCATGGCCGGCCGTTGCGCAGGTACGGGAACTGCTCCTTCATGGCGAGCATGCCGGAGACGCTCATGGCCAGTACCGGTGTGCCATCGAGCATCCCGGGCTCGTCGCCGAAGGATCCTGGCGGGAACAGCCAGTCAGACCATCGGCCCAGGAGCTGAATGGACGATCCGTCTGGCTGCCGGTCAAAGTAAGCGGTGCTGAACGGAACATCGTCCCACGTGAACTCGCAGGCCTCCGCCGGCGGCTGAGTCGTCAGAGCGGTGGCGCCAGCTCCCACGAGCACTGCCTTCGATCGCTCCGCGTGAATGCGCTCGACCCAGAACTCGACGTCGCCGTGCTCGCGTGTGATCCGGCCGATCCTCGCATCGAGGCCCCAGCCTCCGAACAGCCACGCTGAGATACCGGCTGCCTGCGTGACCGCCACGACCTTGCGGATAACACGCAGTTGCCCTTCAGTGCTCTCGTCCATGGCTTGATCCTGCCCTGGCGAGCGGACTGGCCGGTACGCCCGGCTCAAGAACCTGCCCTGGCGGGCCATCCCGGCCGGTCACCAACAGCGTGGTTGCGGGCACGGCCGCGACGGGCAGCGCACCCTCCAAGCCGCCATCGTGGCCGGCGGGCTGGCCTTCCCCACGCCGCCCAGGTCCGGCAGGTGATTCAAGATCAGCTTGCCCTGCTTAGTGCGGCTTGCTCAGCAAGCTGTTGCTACGGAATGTAGCCCATTGCCGACCTGTCAGCTTAGTGTTCCGCTATCCGTACTGCCGGTGTGCAAAAAACACGAGCCATCGGTTAACGCGGGCGACCTACAGGCACTGCGGAGGTCCGGTCAGTTGGCTCTCAGGGTTTCCCCCGCTGTTTCATGGCCGCGGCTGCCGTCGAGACTGACATCGTTCGTGCCCGCCCTGGCGATCGCGGCGGTGAGCCTGGCGCTCTTCCCTGTGCCGGCCGGCGTGGCCGTCGAAGGGCTGATCCTCGGCCTGCTCGGCGCGATGCTGGCGGTTGGGATGGC
>DASYXX010000863.1:0-2585 GCA_035934395.1 Streptosporangiaceae bacterium | reverse complement strand
ATCAGGGCGAGCTTGTGGCGCATGCCCGCCACCCGCTCGCGCAGCGCCGCCGTCGCGCTGACCGCCGCCGAAGCCGGGTTGTTGAGCTCGTGGGTGAGTCCCGCGGACAGCGTGCCGAGCGCTAGCAGCCGTTCCCGCTGCCCGACCATCTCCTGGGCGCGCCGCCCGCCGAAGAACAGGCCCTCCAGCAGGTGCACCGCCATGGGGAACCAGTCGTTCATCAGCTGAGCGAAGTCCGTGGCGTCCAGGACGAAGAACCGCGAGGTCTCGGTCAGCCGCATCGACTGCATGTAGACCTGCGGCACCCGTTCCCCGAGGTAGGCGTTGAACGCTCCGCCGTACACGCCCCGCTGCGAGGTGCGGCCGGTCTCGACGTCGTCCTCGCCGACGCGGCGTGACATCACCACGGTGCCGTTCAGCAGCACGTAGAAGCAGCGGGCGGGATCCCCCTCGGCGTAGAGCGGCCCGGGCTCGATGAGCTCCACGTGGCCGTGGCTGCACAGCCACGCCAGCTGCTCGTCGCTGAGCTTCTCGAAGAGGAAGAGGGTGCGTAGCTCGTCGGGGCTGCACGTCAGCTGCTGGGCCTGTTCGGCCTGTTCGGTCAAAGCTTCTCCAAATATCTGTGCACGAGCATGACGGCCATGGCGCCCTCGCCGACGGCAGAGGCCACGCGCTTGGCCGACTCGGCCCGCGCGTCGCCGGCCACGAAGACGCCGGGAACGCTGGTCTCCAGGTGGTACGGGGCCCGGTCCAGCGTCCAGCCCCGGGGCTTGCGGCCCTCGACGGACAGGTCGGGGCCCGCCACCACGAAGCCCCGGTCGTCCCGGGTCACGATGCCGTTCAGCCAGTCCGTGAGCGGGGCCGCGCCGATGAACAGGAACAGCCACTGTGCGTCGACTTTCTCGGTCTCGCCGGTGGCGGTGTTGCGCAGGGTCAGGCTCTCCAGGTGGTCGTGGCCGCCCGCCTCGACGACCTCGGTGCAGGTGCGCACCGTGATGTTGGGGATGTTCTCGATCTGCTGGATCAGGTAATAGGACATCGACCGCTGCAGCGACGGCCCGCGGACCAGGATCGTCACCGACCGGGCCTGGCGCGACAGGTAGACGGCGGCCTGGCCGGCCGAGTTCGCGCCGCCGACGATGAACACGTCCTGCTGGGAGCAGGCGGCGGCCTCGGTGAGCGCGGACCCGTAGTAGACCCCGCGCCCGGTCATCTCGTCGAGGCCGGGCGCCGCGAGCTGCCGGTAGGAGACGCCGGTCGCGAGGATCACCGTGTGCGCGTCGATCGTCGTGCCGTCCGCGAAGCGGACCGTGCGCGCGGAGCCGTTGACCTCCAGGCCGACCACGTCGCGCGTGGTGAGCACCTCCGCGCCGAACTTGGTGGCCTGCCGGCGCGCGCGGCTGGTCAGCTGGGCCCCGGACACGCCGTCGGGGAAGCCCAGGTAGTTCTCGATCCGCGAGCTCTGGCCCGCCTGGCCGCCGGTGGCGGTGCGCTCGACCAGCACGGTGCGCAGCCCCTCGGAGGCCCCGTAGACCGCGGCGCCGAGCCCGGCCGGGCCGCCGCCGATCACGATGAGGTCGTAGAAGTCCTTCGACGGGGTGGTGGCCAGGCCCACCCGGCTGGCCAGCTCGGCATCGGCCGGCTCGATCATCGCCTCGCCGTCGGGCGTTATCACCACCGGCAGCCTGAGTCCGTCGGTGCCCGCGGCGTCGAGCAGCCGCTGGCCCTCCGGCTCGTCAGAGGAGTACCAGCGGTAGGGGACCTGGTTGCGGGCGAGGAACTCGCGTACCTCCGAGGACCGCGCCGACCACCGGTGACCGACGATCTTCGTCTCCGGGACGGGCCGGCGATCGTCTTCCAGCCACGCCTCGAGCAGCCCGTCCACCACCGGGTAGAGCTTCTCCTCCGGCGGGTCCCACGGCTTGAGCAGGTAGTGGTCGAGATCGACGACGTTGATCGCGTCGATCGCCGCGCCGGTGTCCGCGTAGGCGGTCAGCAGCACCCGGCGCGCGGCCGGGTAGACGTCCATCGCGCGTTCGAGGAACTCGATGCCGTTCATCTCCGGCATGCGGTAGTCGGCCAGGATCACCGCGACCGAGTCGCCGCGCAGCTTCATCTGGCGCAGCGCGTCCAGCGCCGACGCCCCGGACTCGGCGCGCACGATCCGGTGCTGCTCGCCGTAACGGCGGCGCAGGTCACGCGCGACCGCGCGGGACACGCCGGGGTCGTCGTCGACGGTAACGATCGCGGTGCGGGTCGCGCTGTCGGGCGTCGCTACCGGCATCCGTATCCCATCCCGTTCTCAGACTCGCGGCCAGGCCACCACATGACCCCCATCGTAGGTTCCTCCGGCGTGTGCCTGCTATCGGCGGCCGGCCGGCGCGGCCGGGCGGAAATGCAGGTCGAGTTCGTTGGCGTAGCGGCGGCCCAGGTCGGAGCCGTGTTTCGCGACCCAGTCGGTGAAGGCGATCTCGCCGGTGGGCGGCCCGTCCGAGTCGGCCAGCCCCTCGGCCATGGCCTGGTACTCGTCGCGGGTCAGCAGGACGTCGCGCAGCACGAGGCCGAGGGCCGCGGACAGCGGGGGG
>DASYXX010000861.1:0-4091 GCA_035934395.1 Streptosporangiaceae bacterium | reverse complement strand
GTCAGGGCGATCTTCGCGTACGGCCGCAGCTCGGGTCGGCCGAGCGAGTCCCGCCACGCGGGCGCGGCGGCCGCGCCCAGCTTCTGCGCGGCCCCGACCGCGAGCAGGCGCTCCGCGGGGCCGCCGTCAGCCGCGACCGCGAGCAGCTCACCGGCCGCGACGTCCGGGGCCCGCAGGTCCAGCCAGGCCGTCGTCTCGGCGTCGAACTCCTTCTCGTCCAGTCCTTCCGCCGCGGCGACCAGATCCGCGGCGGTCATCTGGTCCGTCGGCGGAAGCACCGGGATCTCCACGCCGTCATCGAGAAGCAGCTCTCGCATCGCCCAGGTGCCCAGCGGGGTCAGCCGGGCCACCGGCCCGGCGCCCTCCTCCGACAGCTGATCCGGCAGCGAGACCGCACCCAGCTCCCGCAGCATGCCCAGCAGGTACTCCGCGGGATCCCCGTGCGCCTGGGTCCAGGCTTGCCATGCCTCTTCCGCCTGGTCTGGCTCCAGCTCGTCCGTGGCGGCCCGGCGGATTACGTCAGAGGTTTCGCGGACGGGCATACCCTCGCCCTTGGCCAGGAACAGCATCACCATCAGCCCCCAACCGGCGTCGGTGAAGTCGAGCAGCTCGCCCAGGCGGTCGTCCAGGTTGGCATCGCCCTCCAGCCGGTTGAGCACGACCGGCAGCGTCGTGGACCAGACCTCCAGGACCTCCTCGTCGGTCCCGTTCGGCCAGCTTTCCATCTCCGCGCCCGGCTCCATGCGGCGGCCGTTGAGGTCCAGCTCCAGGAAGTCGGCGTCGAAGGCGATGTCCCACAGCCGGGCCAGCTCCGGCACGTCGTCCATGCTCGTGACCGCGGGCGGGTCCGGCATGCCCGGCAATGCCTCGGGGCCCGTATCGGTCTTGACCGGAACCGGGATGCCCAGCTTCTGCGCCGCGGCGATCGTGTCCTCGGCGGTCAGCTCTACGTCCTCGGTGACGTCGCGGCCCGGGGCGACCCATTCGGCGAGCATGCGCGCCCGCCCGAGCAGCGGCGCCGCCCTGCTCATCGCGGCCAGCTCCGGCTCGGGAGCCAGGCGCACCGGCGGCAGCCGGTCCGGCAGCCCGAAGGCCTCCTTCAGGTTGAGGTCCTCGTCGTCCAGGTCGAAGTCCTCGAGGTCGTCGTCGCCGAACGGGTCCTCATCCTCCGCTCGTTCGTTGTAGTGCGCGATCCAGCGATCGACGGCGTCCTGGTCGTCGAGATCCACCCCGTCCGAGGCCATCGCCTGGGTGATCGAGCGAGCCATCCCCCAGTTCGCCGGGTCCATGACCGCGTCGACGAACCGCGGCGCTAGGTCGTCCAGCTCGCGGCCCAGTTCTTCCGCCGCCTCGGCGTCGACCGCGCCGGTATCGGCGAGGAACGCCACCAGGTCCCGCAGGGCCGGGATGGTGTCCGCGGCATCCTCGGCGTCCAGCACGGTCACCTTGCGCGGGTAGGTCATCAGCAGCAATACGCGAAGGTTGGCAGGTATCAGGTCGGCGGGGTCGTCCACGCTCAGCTGATCGCGCAGCAGTTCGAGCACCAGCCGCAGTTCCTCGACGTCCGTGTCGGGGTCACCGCTGAGCTTCCGCGGTGCGGCCCCGGCCCAGCGGGTAAAGCCCTCCAGCGTCGCATCCACCCAATCGCTCGCCACGGCCATCACCTTAGCCCCGGGGCGACGGCCTCGTGCGATCCCGCTATTTTCGGGCCGCTGGCGGATGGCGAAACGGCGTCGTCGGATCTTCGACCCCAAGCCGCGGCGGGGCCGCCTCCCACCGGGCCGACGGCCCGCCCGTTATGCGGCTTTTCGGCGTCTTCCGCTCGGGCCGGCCGTGTGGTCGATGGGCCATCGACCACCATAGAAGGTGGTGAATGGGCCATGGGTGCGGCTCTTTCGGAGTGAGGGTGTCATGCGGCGGCGAGTTCGAGGCCGTCGTGGTAGCGGCTGAGGTGGTTGCGGTGGTGTTCTTGGCGGATGTGGTGGTGCCAGTAGGCGTCGTGGTCGCCGTTGGCGTGGATGACGCGCAGCCACAAGATGGCCTGGGCGCCATCAGTGCTCCACCGGGCTCCGGTGATGCCCATCCGGTCGTTGACCAGGTGGCGGCAGGCGCCTTCGATGACGCCGGTGGCGACCGGCCACCCGGCGGCCAGGGCCCTGGGGTAGTCCAGGCAGGGCTGCTTGGCCTGCAGGTAGGCCAGCGCCCTGGTGATGTTCCTGGCGTGCTCGGGGCCTTGCGGCGGGTGCTGTCCGGCGGCCTGGGTGATCCGGGCGGTCACCTCGGCGACGCGGCCGTGCAGGATGTCGGTGGCCTGGGCGATGGTCCAGGCCTCGATCGCCGGGTCGCGGGGGGCGTGTAACGCCCAGGCGGCTTTCCACAGGTATTCCAGCACGTGGATCAGGTCGATCAAGATCACCGGGCAGGTGATGCCGCGGGCGGCGGCTTCGGCCTCGATCAGGCGGATCTGGTGGTTGTCCCCGTCGACCAGGGCGATCCAGTCCCGGGCCTGGCCGGGGTCGCGGCGGATGGCCTCATCGAACAGCCAGCCGACCGCCGCGGACCGGTCGTCGGCGATGTCCACCCGGTAACGGCGGCTGACCGCCCTGGGGGCGGGCTTGCTGCCCGCTTTCCCCTCATCCTGGCCGCCGTGGCGGCCGGCCATGACCTCCTGCGGGGTGCGGGGCTGGGGGATCACGTCGAACACGCACGCGACCTCGGCGATCCGCTTGCACCCTTTCTCCCCGATCCCCGGCCGGGTGGCGAAGTTGCGCACCCGCTGCCCGGGCGCCCTGGTCCCCTTGCGCCGCGACCCTGGCAGCATCGCCACCCCCTTGCCATCGGCCGAGAGCGCCAGCGGCCCCGCCGCATCCTGGCCCGGCTCTGCCGGCCTGCCCGGCCCGGGCCCGCAACCGGCGTAAAAGCCCGGCACGTCCGCGGCCGCCGCGGCCACGATCTGCTCCAGCTGCCGCTTGCCGATCCTCACCCCGGTCGCGGCCAGCAGCAGCTCCTGAGCCAGCTCATACGCCCCGTCCCGGGCAAACATCACCACCAGCTGCTGCAACGGCCACGAATACCCCAGCGGCGGCAGGTTCAGCGCCGCGTCGCGCACGAACAACGACCCGGCACCTTTCACCCCCGACCGGTAGGCGATCCGCCGCACCACCACCTCGCCCAGCGTCGTGACCACCGTACGGGCATGACCGCGCTCGGCCCGCGTCCGCGCCACCTCATCCGCCCCCGTCACCGCCGGCACCCGCACCTCCGCGGCGGCCTGCCTGTCCAGCGCGAGCTGGACCACCCCGCACAGCAACGCCCGGCCCCGCGGCCCGGCGGCCAGCAGCTCCATCGCATCCAGCGTCACCGCCTCGCCCGCATCCACCGCCAGCCCCGCCAGCCCCGCCACCAGCGGCCCCAGACCCGGCAGCACCGCCTCCGCGCTCGCCACCAGCCCATCCAGCCCGTACTCTTCCACCTTGAGGCTTCCCTTCCGCGAGTCCCGATTTCGCACTTCAGGACCATACGGAACGGAAGCCTCACTAATACTCAAACACGCCGACCGCCAGCCCAGACACCCCCAGACAACCCCCCAGGAAGTCACTCCGAAAGAGCCGCACCCATGGCCCATCAACCCCATGGCCAGCCCGCGCGGGGAAGCGGCGAAAGCCGCATAACGGGCCGCCGCCAGATCTGGTCACCCCCAGCAGGTCGGCGAAGCGGGCGACCATCAGGTCGCGGCCCTTGACCTCCGCGACGAACTCAGCTGCGACCAGCTCATCGCTGCCGGGCCGCTGGCCCGAGCCGCCCCGCGGCCCGATCGGCACGATGATGCCCGGAGCCGACGGCTCGTGCGGCGCAAGGTCGCCGGTCCCGGTGATGAGCGCCCGGATGTTGGCGGCGGCGACCCTTGCCTGCCGGGCGGCGATGCCGGCCATCTTGTGATCGGCGGCGCCGACATCGCCGACGGCGAAGACCCGGTCCTGCCCGGCCACCTGCAGGTACGGCGTGATCTCGACGAAGCCGTCGGGCCTGCGGGCAGCGGCGAGGTCGCCGACGAGGTAGTCGCTGACCGGGGTGACCCCGTAGCAGCGGAA
>DASYXX010000848.1:0-2226 GCA_035934395.1 Streptosporangiaceae bacterium | reverse complement strand
TCCCTGGCAGACCGCATGGGCAGGCTCGGCACCGAGTCCGCGTTCGAGGTGCTGGCCCGCGCGAAGGCCATGGAGGCTGCCGGGGCCGCGATCATCCACCTGGAGATCGGCGAGCCGGACTTCCCGACCGCTCCGCACATCCTCGAGGCCGCCGTCGAGGCCCTGCGCGCCGGCCAGACGCACTACGTGCCCGCGCCCGGGGTCCCGCCGCTGCGCGAGGCCGTGGCGGCGTTCCTGGAGCGCACCGGCCGGATGCGGGGAGTGCCGCCGGACCGCGTGATCGTGACGCCGGGCGCCAAGCCGATCATGTTCTTCACGATCATGGCCCTCTGCGGCGAGGGCGACGAGGTCCTCTACCCGGACCCCAGCTTCCCGATGTACGAGTCGATCACCGCGTTCGCGGGCGCGAAGCCGGTCCCTATACCGCTGCGCGAGAGCAACGAGTTCCGGATCGACACCGACGAGCTGGAACGGCTGGTCACCGACCGCTCGAAGCTGCTCATCATCAACTCGCCGCACAACCCGTGCGGCAGTTCGCTCACCCGCGCGGACTGCGAGGCGATCGCGGACATCGCGCAGCGCCACGACCTGACCGTGCTCACCGACGAGGTGTACTGGGCCATCCGGTACGGCCAGGAGCCGCACGCGAGCGTGCTCGACGTCGACGGCATGGCCGACCGCACGATCCTGCTCGACGGCTGGTCCAAGACGTTCGCGATGACCGGCTGGCGGCTCGGCTTCGGCGTCTTCCCGCCCGCGCTGGTCGAGCCGGTGACCCGGCTGGTGATCAACTCGGTGTCGTGCACGTCGGCGTTCAGCCAGTACGCCGCGATCGCCGCGCTGCAGGGCCCCTGGGAGCCGGTCGAGCAGATGGTGGCCGAGTTCCGGCGCCGCCGCGACGTCATCGTGGCGGGCCTGAACGGCATCCCGGGCATCAGCTGCCTGGAGCCGCAGGGCGCGTTCTACGTGTTCCCTAACATCAGCGGCACGGGCCTGACCTCGGCCGAGCTGGCGGCCATGCTGCTCCAGGACGCGGGGGTCGCGGCCCTGGGCGGCACCGCGTTCGGCGCGTACGGCGAGGGCTTCCTGCGGTTCTCCTACGCGAACTCGGTCGAGAACATCGAGGCGGCCCTGGACGCGATCAAGGCGCAGCTCGCCGAGGCCTCCGCCCGGGTCTGAGCGGTTCAGCGAGCTGCCCGGCCTGAGCGCGCGTCTTCAGGCGCTGAGGACCTCCGGCGCCTGCGCGAGTTCGCGCTCGGGCTCCTTCTCAGGTGTCATCCGCTCGATACCGATCAGCAGCGTCTCGTCAAGCACCGCGAGGGTGCGCTTCAGTACCGGGATCGTCGGGATGTGGTCGCCATGCTCCAGCTTCGAGATGAAGGAATGCGAGGTGCCAGCTCGCCGGGCGCCCAGCACGCCACAGACGTGGCATAGTCATCTATCTCAACAAAGCTAGATGAGACGGAGCGCGCATGACCCGCTCGCCAAGCCTGGTGACGCTAGGTCCCCAGCGTGTGCCGCTGCATTGCCTGGTCTGCCGGGGCCAGGTGTTCACCGACCGCGAGATCAAGCTCAACACCAGCGGCATGGAGTTCCTGGGCATGGAGTGGGCCAACCGCTCCGGCACCGCCCTCATCTGCGACATGTGCAGCTTCGTTCATACCTTCGCCGGCGGCGACTACGAGCTGTGGGTACCCAGCGACGGCTACCCGCGCTGAGCCGATGACTCAGCTACCGGAGACCTCGACGGTGACGGGCTCGCCGGGGCGGATCATGGTGCCCGGCGGGCACCACCACGTCATCGCCTCGACCTCGAGCCGGCCGGCCCGCACGGCCGGGTCGGTGTTCGCCAGCTCGCGGGCGCGGTCGACCGACCCGGCGGCGAAGATCGCGATGCCGCGCAGCCGCTCGTCGGGCTGGTCGAGCACGGGCCCGTTGGTCACCACGTGGCCGGCCTGGCGCATGGACGCGTAGAAGCCGACGTGCTCACGCTGGATCCGGGCCGAGGTCGGCTCGTCATACTCGGGCGCGCCGCCGGGTCGGCGGAGCAGGATGAGCTGAAACTCCTGGAGCTCGATAGGCATAGCTCATCCTGCCGCACCGCCCACCGCCGCCGCGCTACCGCGCGGGCTCGATGTTCTGGTTGATGTGGAACGTGTTATCGGGGTCATAACGTACCTTGACCCGGGCCAGCCGGTCATAGTTGCCGCGGTACGACGCCCTGAC
>DASYXX010000839.1:0-8983 GCA_035934395.1 Streptosporangiaceae bacterium | reverse complement strand
GCCGCACGTGCTCGCCGCCTGGGTGCGCTGGGCCGGGAGCCGCGAGGGCCGGGACTCCGACGCGATCGGGGCGACGCTGGACGCGGTGTTCGACTCGATGGGCACGTTCACCCGCGTCTACCACGATCCCGCCTCGTTCGGCCTGGAGCCGGAGCTTGTGGCCAGGCTGCTGCCCGACTCCGACCTGGAGGCGCTGCCGCGCCGGGTGTTCGCGTTCGGAGTGCTGCGGGGCCGCTACCGGGGCACTGACCTGGGCACGCTGAACCCGGCCATAGCCGAGGACCGCCGGATCCTGCTGGCCGCGGACCACGACGACCCGACCTGGCGCGGGGCGAGCGACGATCACATCGGGCGGCACCTGGCGCTGGCCGACCGGCTCTGGCGCGGCGACCCGCCGGAACTCTGGGAGGCCGCGCAGCGCCTGCTCGACATCGGCGAGGACCGGCACTCGGTCCTGCACACGCTGATGGACGCGATCCGCGCCGCGGGCAGCAGCGAGAAGGCCATCGCCGCGGCGCTGTACGAGCTCCCCCCGGAGGAGCCGGGGTGATCGCCCCGGGGGATTGTTCCCCTGGGCAGCTCAGGCGGGTCGGCCGAATCCGCCGCCGCCCGGTGTCTCGATGACGAACACGTCACCGGCCTCGACGGTCACCGAGTCGCATGCCCGCATGGGCGTGACGCTGCCATCGGGGTGCTCGACCCAGTGGCGCCCGGGCGCGCCGGGCTCGCCGCCCGCCATGCCGTAGGGCCGCACGCGCCTGCGGCTGCTTAGGGTCGTCACGGTCATCGGCTCGAGGAATCGGATGCGGCGCAGGCCACCGTTGCCTCCATGCCAGCGCCCGGCGCCGCCGCTGCCGTGCCGGATCTGGTAGCTCTCCACGCGAACCGGATACCGCCACTCGAGGATCTCGGGATCGGTGAGCCTGGTGTTGGTCATATGCGTCTGCACCACGTCGGTGCCGTTGAAGCCGTTGCCCGCGCCGGACCCGCCCGCCACCGTCTCGTAATACTGATACCGCTCGTTGCCGAACGTGACGTTGTTCATCGTGCCCGCGCTTTCCGCCATGACGCCCAGGGCCGCGTACAGGGCTCCGGTGATGGCCTGCGAGGTCTCGACGTTGCCCGCGGCGACGGCCGCCGGGTATCGGGGCGACAGCATGCTTCCGGGCGGGATGACTACCCGGACAGGTGCCAGGCACCCGGAGTTCAGCGGGATATCCTCGGCGACCAGGGTCCGCAGCACGTAGAGCACCGCCGCCATGGCGACCGACGACGGGGCGTTGAAGTTGTCAGGCAGTTGCGCTGAGGTGCCCGTGAAGTCGATCTCGGCGCTGCGCGCGCCTGGGTCGATCCGCACCGCCACATTGATCATGGCGCCGTTGTCGAGCTGGTAGGTATAGCTGCCGCCGTGCAGCGCCGGGATGACCCGGCGCACGGCCTCCTCGGCATTGCGCCGCACGTGGCCCATGTAGTCTCGCACGACGTCCAGGCCGTGTTGCTCGATCATCCGGTGCAGCTCACGCGCGCCCTTCTCGTTGGCGGCAATCTTCGCCCGCAGGTCCGCGATGTTCGTGGCCGGACTGCGCGAAGGATGCGGCGCGGAGCGCAGCAGGTGCAAGGTCTCGGGCTCCAGGAGCACGCCGTCGCGGACCAGGAGCCAGTTGTCGATGAGAACGCCCTCCTCCTCCACACGGGTGCTGAATGCCGGCATCGAGCCGGGGGTGATCCCGCCGATCTCGGCGTGGTGGCCCCGCGACGCGACGTAGAACAGGATCTCGTTCTCGCGGTCGGTCCCTTCGGCGCCGAAGACGGGGGTCACGACGGTGACGTCCGGCAGGTGCGTGCCGCCATGGTAGGGGTCGTTCAGCGCGTAGACATCACCGTGCCTGATGTGGCCGGCATTGCGCTGCACGACGATCTTGATGCTCTCGCCCATCGACCCGAGGTGCACCGGGATGTGCGGGGCGTTGGCGATGAGGTTGCCGTCCGCGTCGAAGATCGCACACGAGAAGTCCAGCCGCTCCTTGATGTTGACCGAGTGGGCGGTGGCCTGCAGCCGGCCCCCCATCTGCTCCGCCACCGACATGAACAGGTTGTTGAAGATCTCCAGCATGACGGGGTCGGCACCCGCGGCGGCGCGGGCCTCACCGTGCTCGCCGCCGGGCGCGGGCTGCGCCTCGGCGCGGGTCAGCAGCAAGTCGCTGCGGCCGGTGACCGCCGCCTGCCAGCGCGGCTCGACGACCGTCGTGGCGAAGTCCTCGACGATGATCGCCGGACCGCGGGCCATGTGGCCTGGGCGCAGGTCGACGCGGCGGAACAGGTCCACCTCGGCCCACGAGCCGGAGAAGAACATCGGCACCCGGCCCGCGGGATGAGGCTCGACTGCCGGGGGCCAGGGAGCGATCTCGCCGGGCGCATCGGCCAGCGGTTCCGGCGGGCCCGTCAGCTCGACGGACACCGCCTCCACGGCGATGGCCTTGTCCCGCATGAGGAACGAGAAGCGCTGGCGGTACGCCGCCTCGAAGGACCGCACCATCTCGCCGAGCCCGCCCATCGGGACCGGCAGCGCGGTGTCGGTTCCCTCGTAGCGCAGGTGCGCCCGGCGGACGCAGCGAATTCCGCTGCCGGGGACCCCGTCGCGTTCCAGCTCGGCTCTGGCTCCGGCCTCCAGGGCCTCGGCGACCCTGACCAGCTCCGGCAGCACTTCCTCGGACAGCGGCGCCTCCACCGCGGACTCGCGGATCGCGCCCACGTCCGCGAGCCCCATGCCGTAGGCCGACAGCACCCCGGCAAGGGGGTGGATGAGCACCTTCGTCATGCCGAGCGCGTCGGCCACCGCGCACGCGTGCTGCCCGCCGGCGCCGCCGAAGGTAGCCAGCACGTAGCGGGTGACGTCGTAGCCGCGCTGGACGGAAATCTTCTTGATCGCGTTCGCCATGTTCGCCACCGCGATCTCGAGGAAGCCGGCCGCCACCTCCTCGCCGCTGCGGCGGTCGCCGACGGCCGCCTCGATCCTCCGCGCCAGGGCGGTGAACCGGTCGCGCACGATCTCGGCATCGAGAGGCTGGTCACCGCTCTCGCCGAACACTCTGGGGAAGTAAGCGGGCTGGATCCGGCCCAGCATGACGTTGGCGTCGGTGACCGTCAGCGGGCCGCCGCGCCGGTAGGCCGCGGGACCGGGGTCGGCCCCCGCCGAGTCGGGCCCCACCCGGTAGCGGCTGCCGTCGAAATGCAGCACCGACCCGCCTCCGGCGGCCACGGTGTGAATGCTCAGCATCGGAGCCCGCATCCGCACCCCGGCCACCTCGGTCTCGTATTGCCGCTCGAACTCGCCCGCGTAGTGGGACACGTCGGTCGAGGTGCCGCCCATGTCGAAACCGATGACCCGGTCGAAGCCCGCGGCGGCGGAGGTCCGCGACATTCCGACGATGCCGCCGGCGGGGCCGGAGAGGACGGAGTCCTTGCCGCGGAACCTGGCCGCGTCGGCGAGGCTGCCGTTGGACTGCATGAACAGCAGCCGGACCCCGGGCAGTTCGGCGGCCACCTGGTCGACATATCGTCGCAGGATGGGTGACAGGTAGGCGTCGGCTACCGCCGTGTCCCCGCGCGAGACCAGCTTCATCAGCTGGCTCGCCCGGTGCGACTCGGAGACCTGCGGAAAGCCGATGCGCCGGGCGATGTCGCCGATGCGGGCCTCGTGATGGGGATAACGGTAGCCGTGCATGCAGACCACCGCGACCGAGCGGAAGCCGTCATCGTAGGCTTTGCGCAGGTCACGCTCGACCGCGACCTCGTCGAGCGGCACCACCACGCCACCGCGAGCGTCGATCCGCTCGACCGCCTCGATGACCCGCGCCTGCAGCAGGTCCGGCAGGACGATGTCGCGGTCGAAGATCCGGGGACGGTTCTGGTAGCCGATCCTCAGCGCGTCGGCAAAGCCACGGGTGATGACCAGCACGGTCGGCTCGCCCTTGCGCTCGAGCAGGGCGTTGGTCGCCACCGTGGTGCCCAGCCTGACTGCCCCGATCCGGCCGGCCGGGATCGGCTCACCCGCCGACACGCCGAGGACCCGGCGGATTCCCGCGATGACGGCGTCCTGGTATGCGCCGGGATCCTCCGACAGCAGCTTGAGGGCGACCAGGCTGCCGTCGGGCTGTCGCGCGACCACGTCGGTGAAGGTGCCGCCCCGGTCAATCCAGAATTCGACGCGGCGCTGCATCCGTGTTGACTCCACGGACAGGACGATAACGGCGCCGCTCAGCCCGGGCTGATCTCGCGGTAGGCACTCAGCAGGTCGGCCGCTGACACGGTGGTAAGGTCCGCGGCGCTCACCGCCTCGCCCAGCTGCGCGACCCGCACGTCCCTGACCGCGCAGGCGCGCTCGAACAGCGACCGGGCGAACCGCCCGTTGCCCAGCTCGTCGATCTTGCGCTGCTCGCAGGCCGCGGCGAAGATCTGGTCGAGCACCGGCAGCGCGTCGGCGTCGAAGCTGTCCCCCGCCTGCCGCGCGATCACCTCGGCGATGCTGGTCAGCTCCTGCGGCGAGTAGCTCGGGAACGAGATCCGGGTGCTGAACCTGGAGGCCAGGCCTGGGTTGCTGCGCAGGAACCGGTCCATGTCGGCGGTATAGCCCGCCAGCACGATCACCAGCCGGTCCCGGTCGTCCTCGGCGCGCTTGAGCAGGGCCGCGACGGCCTCGGAGCCGAACGCGTCGCCGCCCGAGTAGCCCTCGTTGTACAGCGCGTAAGCCTCGTCGATAAACAGCACCCCGCCCAGCGCCGAGTCGATCAGCTTGTTGGTCTTGATCGCGGTCGAGCCCAGGTGCTCGCCGACCAGGTCGGCGCGATGCGCCTCCACCACGCTGGGCCGGACCAGCAGGCCAAGCGCGGCGAAGATCCGGCCCAGGATCCTGGCCACGGTGGTCTTCCCGGTTCCGGGGGGCCCGGTGAACACGAAGTGCCGGGCCGGCGGCTGGCTGGTCAGGCCGTGCGCGTCGCGCAGCCGCGCTACCCGCAGCTGCGCCGCGATCTCGTGCACCTGGCGCTTGACCGGCTCGAGCCCGATCAGCGCGTCGAGCTCGGCCAGCGCGCTCTCCAGGGTCGGCGTCTCGCTGTACCCGCGGAACCTGGTGGTCAGCTCGGTGAAAGCCTGCTCCAGGTCAGCGCCGCGCAAGGTCACCAGGTCGGCGGCGGTCGGCTCGGTCGGGGCGCCCATTACCCGGACGTCCCTGGCCTGCCCGGCCTTCTCCAGCAGGCTGCGCACGAACCGCCCGTTCCCCAGCTCGTCGGCCAGCTTCCTGCGGCCCACGTCCTCGAGCATGCGCCAGAGCACCGGACGGGCGTCGGGGTCCAGCAGCTCGCCGCGCCGCTCGATCGTCAGGTCGGCGAGTGCCAGCAGCTCGGCCGGCGTGTAGCCAGGAAACTTGACCCGCACCGCGAACCTCGACGTCAGGCCCGGGTTGCTGGCCAGGAAGCCCTCCATCTGGCGCTCGTAGCCGGCCAGGATGATGATCAGGTCCTCGCGGTCGTCCTCGGCCCGCGTGAGCAGCGCCTGGACGGCCTCGCTGCCGAACCGGTCGCCCTGCCCGTCACCTTCGTTCATCAGGCTGTACGCCTCGTCGATGAACAGCACACCGCCCAGCGCCGAGTCGATCAGCTCGTTGGTCTTGATCGCGGTCGCGCCCAGGTACTCGCCGACCAGGTCGGCCCGGTGCGCCTCGACAACGGTAGGCGTGTCCAGCAGGCCGAACGCATAGAAGATCTTGGCGACGATACGGGCCACCGCCGTCTTGCCGGTGCCCGGCGGGCCGAGGAACACCAGATGCTGCATGGGCTTGTCGGTCGCGTATCCGGCCACCGCGCGCCGCCGCGCCGCCTCGATCGAGGCGGCGATCGAGCGGACCTGGTCCTTGACCGCGGTCAAGCCGATCATGTTGTCCAGCTCGGACATGGCCTCGTCCACCGTGATCTCCGGCGGCCCGGCAGCGCGGTCATGCGCGGCGTCGGGCCCGGGCGGGGCCTGCGGTCCATCCGCGGTGTGCTGGGCGCGCACCGCCTCCGCGGCCGCGGTCCTGCCGTTGCCGCGCGGGCGCCGCCCGCCGGGCCCGGTCCCTCCGCCTGGCCTGGTCCCGGCGCCCGGGCGCGGCCCGGTCAACGCGGCTGGCCCCCCGTCGCGCGACCCCCGTGACGGGGGCCAGCCGTAGGGTGCGGCCAGGGCGCCCCCGCGGGCCTGCTGGCGGCCGAACTCCCGCTCCTCCTGCCACGACTTCGCGAGCCGCCATCCGAGCACCACGCCCGCGATCACCCAGGCCGCCACGGGGCCGATCACCGGCTGGCTCCTGGCCAGCCGCCAGCTCAGGATGCCGACGGGGAGCGCCCAGAGCAGCGCCCAGGCCACGGTGCGGCACGGCACGAACCAGCGGCCCAGCGAGCCCGCGTGAGCGGCGGCCACGACCGCGAACGGGAGCAGGATCAGCAGGGCCAGCCAGGGCTTGTAGCCGCCGGACAGGCCGGAGACCACGGCCACGCCCCAGACGGCCACGGACAGGGACGCGACGACGCTGCGGTGAGCGGCCGAGAGCGCGAACGGCGCGTAGACGAGCCCGGCCAGCACCAGGATCCCCACCACCGCGGGGAAGAACAGGACCAGGGCCGCCACCAGCAGGATCTTGATGATCAGCGGCGCGACGGCGAATCCCCGGCGAATGCGAACGAGCCCGCCCGCCGCGAACCGCAACCCCGGCAGGGACAGGCGCCCCTCGTCTGTCCGCATTTCGCTCCCTCGCACTAGAAACCTGTATAGCGCATTACCGACTGCATTCGAAGGCACACATTCGGGGACCGCAAAGAAAATTGGCTGTGCCGCGCGCGCCCAGCCTGCGTGGTGGGGCCGGGTTGCCCGCCGCGTCGGCGGGCGTGGCACCATTTGCGCAGGCGGGGTACGTGCAGAGGGCGGGAGGGGTTGGGCGGGCGGGAAGGGTTGGGCGGGCGGGAAGGGTTGGGCGGGCGGGCAGGGTTGGGCGGGCGGGGAAGGGTTGGGCGGGCGGGAGGATATGCAGAGGATCGCGGCGGACCTGCTGATTCCCGGCCGCGGGCGGCCCGTGCCGGACGGCGTGGTCGTGCTGGACGGCGGGCGGATCAGCTACGCGGGGCCGGCCGCCGAGGCACCGGACACGCCCGGGGCAGTCACATGCCAGGCCGCGACGGTCATGCCCGGGCTGTGGGACTGCCACGGGCACTTCCTCGGCGCGCGGACCCTCGACCTGGCGCGGCTGCCGCTGGAGCCGGTCGCGCTCAGGGCGGCCCGGTGTGCCAGGGACCTGCGCGCGGCGCTCGACGCGGGCGTGACGTCGGTGCGCGAGGTCGGCGGGCTGGGCATCTACCTGGCCCGCGCCGTGGCCGAGGGGGTGCTCGACGGCCCGGCGATCTACCCGGCAGGGGCGATACTCAGCACCACCGGCGGCCACGGCGACCTGCACGCGTTCCCGCTGTCCTGGATAGAGCAGCTCGCCAGGCTCGATGGCCACGGCGCCGAGCTGCGCCTCGCCGACGGACCCGACGAGTGCATGCGCGCGGTCCGGGAGCAGCTGCGGCGGAACGCAAAGCTGATCAAGGTCTGCGCCTCGGGGGGAGTGCTCTCCGAGGTGGACCACCCGGTGCACCAGCAGTTCACGCTCGGCGAGCTGCGCGCGATAGTGGAGGTCGCCGGCCTGGCCGAGCGCGTGGTCGCCGCGCACTGCCACGGCAAGCCGGGCATCATGGCCGCGCTCGAGGCCGGGGTCCGCACGATCGAGCACGGCACCTACCTCGACGACGAGTGCTGTGCCGCGATGCGAGAGACCGGCGCGATCCTGGTGCCGACCAGGACCATCGTCGAGCAGGTGCTGGCGCACCTGGACGCGGTGCCGGACTATGCGGCGGCCAAGGGCGTCGCGATCGCGGAGGTGCACGCCCAGGCGATGGCCCGCGCCGTCGAGCAGGGCGTCACGGTCGCCATGGGCACTGACATCGCTCTCACCGGCCCCGGCGTGCCCAATTCCTGGGGCCAGAACGGCAGCGAGCTGATCCACCTGGTCGCGTCCGGCATGACGCCGCTGCAGGCGATCGAGGCCGGGACCGCGACCGGGCCGCTGACGCTTGGGCCGCAGGCGCCGCGCAGCGGCCGGCTCGAGGCGGGCTATGACGCCGACGTGATCACACTGGATGCCGACCCGCTCGCCGACATCGCCGTGCTCGCCGACCCGGCCCGCGTGACCGGGGTCTGGACCGGAGGCCGCCGGGTCAAGCCAGCGGCATAAACTCGGCCAGCGGTCCCGCCAGGGCAGCGCCGCCTCGATCGCGGCGCAGGCCGAGAGGACCAGCCGGTCGGCATGCCGCGGGCCGACGACCTGGACTCCGATGGGAAGCCCCGCGGCCGAGAACCCGCAGGGCACGGTCGCGGCCGGCTGGTGGCTCAGGTTGAACGGGTAGGTGAACGGGGTCCAGCTCGGCCAGCGCGGCTCGGTCCAGCCTTCCGGGACCTCGAGCCCCGCGGTGAACGCGACGATCGGCTCGGTGGGGGTGACCAGCAGGTCGTAGGCCTCGTGGAAGGCGCCCATCGCGATGCCCAGCCCGGCGCGCTCGCGCTGCGCCCGCACGTAGTCGAGCGCCGAGTAGGCCAGGCCCTCGGATGCCGCATCGGCCAGGCCGGGGTCGAGCAGGTGCCGGCGGTCGGCCGGGACGTCGGCGACGATCGCGGCCGCGCCCGCGTACCAGATCACGTTGAGGGCGGCGATCGGGCTGGCGAACCCCGGGTCGGCGACGGTGATCCGCGCACCGCAGGCCTCGAGCGCCGCGACCGCGTCCCGGACGGCCGCGGCGACCTCGGGATCGACCCGCGCGTAGCCCAGCGCGGGGCTGTAGGCCACGCGCAGGCCGCTGACCCGGGCGGCCGCGAGCTCGCCGGCGCCGGGGGCGCGGCGCTCCAGCGCGAGCGGGTCCCTGGA
>DASYXX010000650.1:0-3132 GCA_035934395.1 Streptosporangiaceae bacterium | reverse complement strand
CCGGCTCAGCCGCGCCCGCCGCCGCGGCCAGCTCGGGCTGATTGCCGGATGCGAGGGCCGGCCGAAGGCTGGCCCGAGCGGACGGCACCGGACGTGGCGATGGCGGGAAGCACCACGAGGCGATCACCGGCGTGTGTCGCGTGCGAGGGTCGGCCGAAGGTCGGCCCGAGCAGGCGGCAGGGGGGCTCCGGGGGGCGAAGCCCCCCGGTCTGGGGGTCCGGGGGTTACCCCCCGGGCTAACACAGTCTTGGCGTGGACGCGGGGACCGATGCGCCCCCTGGTGACGGGGTCGCGCTCGACGGGCTTGCCGCCCGAGGCGTCGATGTAGCGGTCGATGATCCCGATGACGTCCTCGCCCTGGGAAACGATCTTGCCGCGTTCCAGCCAGATCACCCGGTTGCAGGTCTGCTCGATCTCCTCCAGGTTGTGGGCGACCAGGAAGACCGTGCCCGCCTCCTTGCGCAGCTCCTCGATCCGGGCCTGGCTCTTCACCCGGAACTGCGCGTCGCCGGTGGCCAGGGCCTCGTCCACGAGCAGCACCTCGTGGTTCTTCGAGGCGGCGATCGCGAACCGCAGCCGCGAGCCCATGCCCGACGAGTAGGTCTTCATCGGCAGGTCGATGAACTCGCCGACGCCGGAGAAGTCGACGATCTCCTGGTACTTGGCCTTGGCCTCCTGCTTGGTCATGCCCATCGCCAGGCAGCCCAGGATCACGTTGCGCTCGCCGGTCAGGTCGTCGAGCAGCGCGGCGTTCACGCCGAGCAGCGACGCCTCGCCGGTGGTATAGACGTTGCCCTGCTCGGCAGGCAGCAGGCCGGCGATCGCGCGCAGCAGGGTGGACTTGCCCGACCCGTTGCGCCCGATGACGCCGACCGCGTCGCCCCGGTAGGCGACGAACGAGACGCCGCGGATCGCGTGCACCTCGCGGATGGAGCCGCGGGTCTTGCGGCCCAGGATCCGCAGCAGCGCCGTCGCAGCCGTCCCGCGGTCGCCGCCGGCCCCGTAGACGCGGTACACGATGTGGAGGTCGTCGACGACGACCATCGGCTCAGCCTCGGCCATATTTCGCCTCCGCCCGCCAGAAGAAGAAGAACCCGAGCACCAGCGCGAACGCTGACCAGCCTATGGCGTAGTACCAGAAGTGATGCGGGTCGGCGTAGTAGTGGCAGTACGCGCTGTCCAGCAGGGACTGCTTCGTCGCCCGGGCGCTGTGGCCCACGGTCGCCCAGACGTGACACAGCTGTGCGTCGTAGGGCTGCGAGCCGGGGGTGCTCTGCCGCTGGCTCTCCAGCAGCGCGTTCCTGATCAGCGTGATAAACAGGGCCGCCGGGTTGAGCTGCAGCACCACGACGATCCAGCGGTGCGTCTTGATGCTGAGCGTGGCGATGTTGAACAGCACGCCGGATGCGTACAGCCAGGTGCGCAGCAGGAACGGCAGCAGCTGGCTGAAGTCGTTGACCTGCGAGCCGAGTCGCGCGACGAACAACCCGACGCCGATGTTGAAGACCGTCTGCAGCAGCATCGCCGGGATGGCCAGCAGCCAGTACCAGGTGACCGGCTCGCCGGTGGCGACCACGATGATCGCCAGCACCACCATCGACAGCAGCATCTGCTGGAGCTCGATCACGACGTAGGCCAGCGGCAGGGCGGCCCGCGGGAACTGGAGCGCCCGGATCAGGGGCAGGCTGTTGGTGATCACGGTCGAGGTCGAGATGAACGCCCGCTGCGTGAAGTTGAACACGAACACCCCGGTGACCAGGAACGCCAGGTAGTTCGGGATGCCGCGGCTGACGTGCAGCAGCAGGCCGAAGACCAGGAAGTAGACGCCGGCGTTCAGCAGCGGGGTGAGCACCTGCCAGAGCTGGCCGAGCCTGGCCTCGGTGTACATCGCGATGTTCCGCGCGGTCGCGAAGGCCAGGATGAAGCTCCGTCGCCGCCAGAGCTGCCGGAGGTAGTTCCGTATCGGCGGCCGCTCGGCGCTCGGCCGCAGGCCGTGCGCGACGGCGAACTCGGCGAGCGGTTGGTCCGGCAGGTCAGCGGTGGCGACCGCCGACACCGGCAGGTCGTCGCCTGCTACCAGGCGCCCCGGCGCGCTCAGGCGCCTGTCGTTGCTCAAGGCGCTGAACCTGCCGCCGGGCGGCGGGCGCTCCGGCCTGGCCGCCTCCGTGAGTTGTACGGGGCAACAATCACCTCGCGACTGTACCACTAGCACAGTTGTGCGATACAACTGTTGCTGTGGCCAGCGCACCGGACGACGCCGAGCTCGAGCGACTCCTCAGGCAGTTGCTACTCGCAGTGATCCCAGCCGCCGGGGACCCCGCGGCCAGGAACGGCACGGTTTGGAAAGGCGCTGCGCGGAACGGTGCCTCCCGCGGAACCAAGGCCGCGGGAGGGCTTCCCGACAGCGAAGCCGCCTCGGCAGAGGCGCCGCTGTCCGGCTCCGAGGCACGCGCGCTGATCGAGCTGCTCGCGGCCCGCGGTATAGCCCAGGGCGAGCTGGCGCGCCTGCTCGGCCTGGAGAAGAGCACGGTGAGCCGCCTCGCGGCCGGCCTGGAACGGAAGGGATGGATCCGGCGCGGCCGCGACGAGGGCAACCAGCGCTACGTGCGGCTCTACCTAACCGCCGAGGGAGGGGTCGTGGCGACCCGGGTGTGGAACGCCTGGCGGTCCCGGCAGGCCCGGATCCTGGCCGCGCTGTCCGCCGAGGAGCGGGCGGGCCTGGCCGCCGGGCTGCGTGGCCTGGTGCGCGCGCTGGCGGCGGAAGGCCTGCTCGGCGATGCTCAGGCGGTTCCTCGGGTTCGGTCCGCGGCGCAGCGCGAGCGGGAGCGTCCTCGGCCTCCGGCCGAGGTCCGGCCGACCGGCGAGTGAGGGTGGCGGGCCTTTACGCGGGCCGGTACACGGCCACGCCGTCCGCCTGATAGTCGAGCCGGAACCCGGTATCAGCGAGGTACCGGACCACGACGGGAGCAGAACTCAGCGGGCACGGGCCGGGTTTCCGGACCGGCCGGGCTGGGCATCTCGCTGACAGCGGCTCCTTCACCGAGGCGCCGCGGGCATCGGGGCAAGTACGCAGCGCTGCGCAGGGAGGTGAGGAGGTCGAGCGTCGTGCTCCTGCCCGCCGCGCCCGCTAGC
>DASYXX010000835.1:0-8287 GCA_035934395.1 Streptosporangiaceae bacterium | reverse complement strand
TGGTTATCGCCGGGGCCGGGTTCGCCGCGCTGGCGCTGCTGGTCGCGGCCGCGGTCGTCCGCGTCCGCGCCGGTGAGATCAACCCCGCCCACGCGAACTGACCTGCCACATCAGCCACCATCGTTAGGAGAAAAAGGAATGATCCTGGTCACCGGGGCGACCGGCAAGGTCGGCCGCCACCTCGTCGCCGGCCTGCTCGCCGAGGGCGCGCCCGTGCGCGCGCTGACCCGTAACCCCGAGGCCGCGGACCTGCCCGCGGCCGCCGAGGTCGCGCGCATAGACCCGGGCGAGCCGGAAACGATCGCCGCGGCCGTGGCTGGCACGGCGTCGGTGTTCATCAACGCCACCGCGGTCGGCGCGTTCATCACCGACTTGATGACCGAGGCGGCGCGGGCCGGGACCCGGACCGCGGTGCTGCTCTCCTCGTTCGCGGTCCGCGACGACGGCGCGCAGCCCTACGCGATCGGCGCGCAGCACAAGGCTCTCGAGGACATGGTCGCGGCCTCGGGACTGGACTGGACGTTCCTGCGCTGCGGCGGCTTCGCGGCGAACACGCTGGGCTGGGCGCCGATGATCCGGGCCGAGGGGGTCGTCAGGGCGCCGTACCTGAACGCGGCAACAGCACCGATCGCCGAGGAAGACATCGCGGCCGCGGCGGTCCGCGTGCTGCTCGGCGACGGTCACGCGGGCGCCCGCTACGTCCTGACCGGCCCGGAGTCGATCACCCAGGCCGAGCAGGCGCAGGCCATCGGCGCCGCGATCGGGCGGACGCTGCGGACCGAGGAACTGCCGCCGGACGCGTTCCGGAAGGCGGCGTCCGCGCACATGCCGGCCGCCGCGGTCGACGACCTGCTGCGCTACTGGGCGGAGTACGCGGGCCGCACGGCGGAGATGTCGCCGGATCTCGAGAAGGTCGCCGGGCGCCCGGCGATGACGTTCGCCGAGTGGGCCACCGGTCATGCGGCCAGATTCCGCTGACGCCAGGCCCGACCTCGCACCGTTCGCCGACCTGGTGACGCCCGCCCACGTCTACCGCAACCGGTAGCGCGCGCCGCCTCAGCGCTGGATCGCGAGGTGGCGGAGCTTGGCCGGGTCGGACACCATGTCCAGCTCGACGATCCGGCCGCCGGCCACCGTGAAGCTCAGCACCGAGATCGGCTCGTCCCTCGTGCCGAACAGCAGCCCCGCCGCGCCGTTGACCACGGCGGGCCTGGCGTGCGCCACGAACCGCGGCGCCGACCGCGTCACGTGGCCCGCGACCACGCCGGCGCCGGCCAGCGTGGGCAGCGGCTCGCGGCCCGGCCCGAGGTCGAAGTGCAGCACGACGTCGGGGGCCAGCACCTGCAGCAGCGCCTCGAAGTCCCCGTTCCTGGCGGCGGCGAGGAACGCGCTGACCGCCCGGCGCTGCACGCCCAGGTCCGGGTCGGGCCGCGGCGCGCCGCGCACCCGGCGCCGGGCCCGGCTGGCCAGCTGCCGGGTCGCGAGCTCGGTGCGGCCGATGATCTGGCCGACCTCGTCGAACCGCATGTCGAACACGTCGTGCAGCACGAACGCCAGGCGCTCGGCCGGGCTCAGGCTCTCCAGCACCACCAGCAGCGCCATGCCGACCGAGTCGGCCATCAGCGCCTGCTGCTCGGGGCCGTCCGCGGCGGGCTCCTCGACCAGGGGCTCGGGCAGCCAGGCGCCGATGTAATCCACCGGGCGGGCCTTACGCGCCCGCAGCATGTCCAGGCAGATCCGCCCGACCACCGTGGTCAGCCAGGCCCGCAGGTCGACGATCGCGTCCGCGTCGCTGCGGTCCAGGCGGAGCCAGGCCTGCTGCACCGCGTCCTCGGCCTCGCTGACCGAGCCCAGCATGGCGTAGGCGACCGAGGCCAGATGCGGGCGCCAGTGCTCGAACTGGTCCGCAAGCCAGCCCGGGATCGGCTCGGCCATCAGCGCTCCTTGGTATCGCCCTTCACTAAGTGGACGACCCCGGGCCGGGAGATGTGACGCGTCACGTTCCGGACCGGCCTCTCGTCCATCCCAGTGAAGGCCTACCGAAGGAGACGTAGATGAGCATGGCCCGCGCTGCCCAGCGCGGGCGGGCGCGACCGCTGGTGGCCGCGCCGGTCATCGCGGTCCGCTGGTCATGGCCGCGTCGGCCACGCTGCTCCCGGCCGCGCTGGGCTTCGTGGGCCCGCGCATCGACCGGCTCCGGGTCGGCCGGCGCCGCCCGGATCGCGCATCAGAACAACCATTCGTAACGCAACGGGGTTCTGGTGGTCCTGGAGCCGACGCGTACAGCGTCGTCCTCGGTGAGGTAGACCCTCAGCAGCCGCCGCCTAGGGTGGCAGCCTCGCGGGCCCAGTAACCGGGCAGGGCGTCGTAAGGGTCCGGCGATCCCGGCAGGTCGGTCACGTACAGGAAGCCGGCCCGGCGGGCCCGGGACAGGCTGATGGCGCGGGCCAGGTCCGGCTCCGGCGTCGCGTAGATGACGTGCGCGAACTGGCCCGGCTGGTACCGGCTGATCCAGCCCGGCACCTGGTCGGAGAGGTACTGGGCGTAGGACCCCTCGAACACCATCACCACGTTGCCCACCGCCATGTAGCCCGGGTCAGGGTAGGTGCCGGGATTCAGCCAGATGACGGCGTCCGGCACGGTCGCGCGGACGTAGCTCGCCAGGGCCCGGTAGTAGGGCAGTTCCCCGGGCGTGCCCTGGATGACGTCGAGGAACATTCCGTTGACCCGGTACCAGGCTCGGTACTGGCGGACCTCGGTCTCGACCGACCCGATCGGGCGCTGGCCGTAGTTGGTCGACGAGTAGCCCAGCACCGCGATGCCCGCGGCCTGCGCCTGCCGGACCAGAGCCTGGAAGTGCGGGTCCGGCGCCGTCCCGGGGCCGCTGTTGATGTTCAGGAACATGACGCGCGGGGCGGGCCTGGCGTCGATGGCCTCCGCCCAGGCACTGCTGGCCGAGAAAAAGGCGGGAACGAACCCGCGCTGGCAAACGCAGCGGGCGCGGGGAGCGGGGTTTATGGCGGAACAGCCCTGCGATGGCCGAGGAGACGGCGCCGGGGTCGCGGCCGCCGGCGAGGTGAGTGACCGCGGCGAAGGGGACGCCGGCGGGACCGAGCTGGCGCAGGCGCCAGCGGCCGCCGCGGCCAGCACGCAGGCCGCGGCCGCGCGCCCGATAGCCGGGATCTTGGCCACAACGTCCACCAAATGAATGATTACCCATCGCGGCCGGCCGATGCGTGAACCATTTGCGCGCAAAGGACGTCCATGTGATGACTCGGACCGCTAGCGCGGTATTGCCGTGGCTGCCCGGCGCGCGGAACATGAACTACGGGGATCGGCAGGGGAGGTCGGCATGGTGGGGGAATTGCAATCTGGGGATCCGCGGTCGGTCGGGCCGTACCGTCTGCTGGGGCGGCTCGGCTCGGGCGGGATGGGCCAGGTGTTCCTGGGCCGCTCCGCGGGGGGCCGGCTGGTGGCCGTGAAGGTGATCAGGCCGGATCTGGCCGGTGAGCCTGGGTTCCGTGCCCGGTTCGCGCGGGAGGTCGGCGCCGCGCGGAACGTCAGCGGGCTGTTCACGGCGCTGGTGGTGGACGCGGACGTCGAGGGGCCGATGCCGTGGCTGGCGACGGCGTACGTGCCCGGGCCGTCGCTGAGCGAGGCGGTGGCGAGTCAAGGGCCGCTGCCGGTGGACTCGGTGCTGGCGCTGGCGGCGGGCCTGGCCGAGGGCCTGGAGGCGATCCACGCCGCGGGTGTCGTGCACCGGGACCTCAAGCCATCGAACGTGCTGCTGGCCGATGACGGCCCGCGGGTCATCGACTTCGGGATCTCCCGGGCGGCTGAGTCCACCATGCTGACCCAGTCGGGCACGGTCATCGGCTCGCCCGGGTTCATGTCGCCCGAGCAGGCGACGGCCGGTGAGATCGGCCCGCCCAGCGACGTGTTCAGCCTCGGCGCGGTGCTGACGTTCGCGGCGACCGGGGAGGGCCCGTTCGGTACCGGGTCCATCCCGGCGATGATCTACCGGGTGGTGCACACCCCGCCGGATACCGCCAGCCTGCCCGCGCGGATCCGCCCGGTGATCGAACGCTGCCTGGCCAAGGAACCGCGAGACCGGCCGACCCCCGGTGACCTGCTGGCCGAGCTCGGTGCGGGCCAGCTCGCGGCCGACTGGCTCCCGCCCCCGCTCACCGAGGTGGTCAGCAGGTATGCCTCGCCGGGCCTGGCGGCCGCCGCGAGCCTCGGCACCGACTCGCCGCTGTCCGCAGGTCTCCCCGGCGGCGCACCGCCGCCCGCGAGCATCCCCGCCGCTCCGCCCACGACGACCGGCATGAGCACCCCCACGCCGCCGAGCCGGCCCGCCGCCCAGACGCAGCCCAGCAGCGCGGCCGACGCCAGCGGAACCGACGCCAGCGGAACCGGGGGCGGCGGGATCGGCAGCACCACGGCCGGGCCCACGCAGCCCAGAAGCCGGCGGCGGCTGGCCTGGGTCGCGGGAGCGGCCGCCGTGATCATCGCCGCGTCCACCTCGGCCGCCCTGGCCGTCAGCTCACACGGAGGGCAGGGCCGGGGCACGACAGGGCCCTCGCAACGCCCCGGGGCCTCCGCACCGGCATCCGCGCATCCGACCAGGTCGAGTTCCCCGACCGTCTCCCCCACGGCAGCCACGAGCAGCTTCGCCCAGGGCCAGCCGACCGCGGGGCAGTACTCGCCGGCGCCCACCCCGACCACCACCCCGACTACCTCGCCGACGCCTACGACGACCACGACCCCCACCAGCTCGCCGACGCCCACCACCACGACGACCAGCCTGCCGACGTCCAGCCCGACCCCCTGACGGCGACGCCCACGGAGATCCTCGAACCCTTCGACCGACGAGACCGTGATGGTTTATGAGGCAGTGATGGCTCAGCAGACGGTAGGCCCGATCTCTGGGGAGGGTCGGCATGCTGGCTGAATTGCAGGCAGCGGATCCGCGGTCGGTGGGGCCGTACGTTCTGCTGGGACGGCTCGGGTCGGGCGGGATGGGCCAGGTTTACCTGGGCCGGTCCCCCGCCGGCCGGCTGGTGGCGGTGAAGGTCATCCGGCCCGACCTGGCCGGGGAGCCCGGTTTCCGCACGCGGTTCGCGCGGGAGGTCAACGCCGCGCGGAACGTCAGCGGGCTGTTCACGGCGCTGGTCGTGGACGCGGATGTGTCCGGGCCGGTCCCGTGGCTGGCCACGCTGTACGTGCCCGGGCCCTCGCTGTCCGAGGCGGTGGCGGGTCAGGGGCCGCTTCCGACGGCCGCGGTGCTGACGCTCGCCTCGGGCCTGGCGCAGGGCCTGCAGGCGATCCACGCGGCGGGCGTCGTGCACCGGGACCTGAAGCCCGCCAACGTGCTGCTGGCCCGCGACGGGCCGCGGGTGATCGACTTCGGGATCTCCCGGGCGGCGGAGGTGACCGAGACGACCGCGCTGACCCAGACCGGCATGGTGCTGGGCTCGCCCGGGTACATGTCCCCCGAGCAGGCCGAGGGCGCCTCGGTGGGCCCGCCCAGCGACGTGTTCAGCCTGGGCGCGGTGCTCACGTTCGCCGCGACCGGTGAGGGCCCGTTCGGGACCGGGTCGACCCCGCAGCTGCTCTACCGGGTGGTGCATAGCCCGCCGGACATCGCTCGCCTGCCCCGGGAGATCAGGTCGCTGGTCGAGCGCTGCCTGGTCAAGGACCCTGGCCTGCGGCCGACCACCAGTGACCTGATAGCGGCGCTCGGCGCGGGCCGGCCCGCGGCGGACTGGCTCAGCACCGCGCTTCCCCTGTATCCGCCGCTGCCCGCGGACAGCCTCTCCGACACGCCGGCGCCCGCGGACAGCCTCTCCGACACGCCGCCTCCCGCACAAAGGCTGTCCTACGCGCCGGTGCCCGCGGGCACTCGCGCTGACGCGGAGTCGACCCCGCTGGAGCACATGTTCGCGCTGCCGCAGCCCGGCGACGCGGCCGACCGGCGGCGACGCCGGGACCGGCGGCGGCTGACCTTGGTGACGGCGGCGGCCGCCGCCGTGCTGACCGCTGCCTCGGCCTCGGCGGCCCTGACCCTGGACTCGGCGGGAGGGGCGCATCGCAGCTCGACCGACTCGTCACAGCACCCGACCGTCCCCGCGGAACCGTCACCACGCGCGGCCGGCGCGGCGTCCCCGCGCGCCTCCCGTCGCCCGGCCGGGTCCGGCCCGACCCAGCATGCGGTGTCGCAGATCTCGACGGCGAGCCCGCCGCCCGGCAGCCCGACCACGGGCCCCCCGACCCCGACCCCCAGCACGCCCACGCCCACCCCGAGCACCCCGACCCCGACCCCCAGCACCCCGACGCCCAGCCCGAGCACCCCCACCCCCAGCCCGAGCGGCCCCACCCCGACCGCGGGCGCCCCGGCGGCGGGCACGGCGTCGACAATGAGCGGGTGACCGCGACCGATCAGGGCGAGGCCGTGCTGACGCACGCCGTCGCCGCCTACGCGGCGGCCCTGGGCTCGCGCCTGATCGCCGGGTACGCGCTGGGCAGCCTGGCCCACGGCGGCTTCAGTCCCCTGGTCAGCGACGTCGACCTCGGGCTGATCCTGGCCGATCCGCCCCGGGCGTCAGACCGCCTGACCATCCGCCGGGTCGCCGGTGCCGTCAAGGCCGGCGGCCCGGGCCTGCACGAGCGGCTGTCGGTGTTCTGGGGCACGCCGTCCACCCTGGCCGGCCAGGTGCGCGGCGGCCGGTTCCCCCCGCTCGACCGGCTGGACCTGCTCGACTACGGCCGCCTGCTCACCGGGCGCGACGCTCGCGACCGCGTGGCCCGCCCGGGGCGGGCCGAGCTGCTCGTGGCCGGCGCGGAGTTCGCGCTCGGCAGCCTGGGCGGGCCGCGGCGCCTGCCGGACCGCCTCCGGGAATGGTCCCGGGGCCGTCCCGGCCGCGACCATGCCACCGGCGAGATCCGCGACCCGGCGCTGCTGGTCTCCCGCGGGCCGCGGCGGCTGACGAAGGTCGTGCTGTTCCCGGTCCGGTTCCTGTTCACCGCCGAGACCGGCCGGGTCGGCACCAACGGCCTCGCGGCCGAGCACTACCTGGCTCGCGCGGATTCGCCGGCCGCCGAGCTGGTCACCGAGGCGCTCGCCTGGCGCGAGCGGCCGCCGACCGACCCCGGGGCCGCCGCCGCGCTCGTCGGCCGCGAGCTCATCCCGCTCTACCTGCAGTTCATCGACGACCACGTCGCGCGCCTGGCCGTCGCCGGCCGCGACGACTTGGCCGGCCGCTTCCGCCGCTGGCGGGCCCGCCTCCTCGCCTGATCCCGGGGTCAGCCGCTCCATGGGCAGATCACGCCGACACCCGCGTGCCGGAAGTGGGCGACGTTGCGGCTCACGACCTGCAGGCCGTGCACCTTCGCCGTCGCCGAGATCAGAGCGTCGATGCCGCCGACGGCCGTGCCCGCGTTCTCGGCGCGTGCGAGCAGTCGTCCCCACTCATCGGCCACGGCGGCGTCGACCGGCAGAATACGCTCGCCGAACCGGTCCGGAAGCTCACCGGCCAGCCACCGGTCCAGCCGGTCACGCCGTCGGCCATCGGCGAGTCGGTCGACTCCCTTGCGCAGCTCGCCGAGGGTGATCACGCTCAGGTAGGTGCGGTCCTCATCGACCTCGTCCAGCCATCGCGCAATTCCTGGGTCGGGCCGTGGCCTGACCCACTCCGAGATCGCGTTGGTATCCAGCAGGTAGCTCATACTGCGACGTCGCGCGCCCGGACGTCCGCTCGCTCGACGTCGAGCCCGGACTCACGCAAGGGGGACGCGGCGAGGAACTCGGCGAGGCTGCCGGACCGAGAGCTTTTCTTGTGCCACTCATCGACCGACACCACGACGGCGATTTCCCGGCCGCGCCTGGTGATCGCCTGCGGACCGTCGTTGATCGCATGGTCGAGCAGCTCGCTCAATCGCGCTTTAGCCTCAGCCACGCTCCACGCGTGATCATGTGCTACGTCCGGCACCGCGACCACCCTCCGCTGATGACCAATATAGTCATTATAGTCATCAGCAAGCTCATGTCGATCCCGGGATCGCGCTGGTGTCGTAGAGGTGAGAGAGACCACAGTTCTGGAGGAGGATCGCATCCATGGAGTTCATGCTGGTCTTGTACGAGGACCCCGGGCTGGTGGCCACCGAGCAGCAGCGCGCCGAGGCCGTGCAGCGCGTGGGCGAGTACGCCATGGGCCTGGTGGGCGACGGCACGCTCAAGGGCGGCGCGCTGCTGCACCCGGTGGCGGAGGCGAAGAAGATCCGCACC
>DASYXX010000813.1:0-8604 GCA_035934395.1 Streptosporangiaceae bacterium | reverse complement strand
GATGCCCGGCTGATAGCCACCACCGACGCGGCGCTGCGCGCGGGCATCGCAGCGGCCGTGCCCGGCGCGCGGATCGGTGACATATCAGCGGCGATCGGAGCGGCGGGGCGCGCCGTCGGCTACGGGATCTGTACCGATTTCGGGGGGCACGGCGTCGGCCGCCTCATGCACGAGGCTCCCTCGGTACCCAACGAGGGCCGCGCCGGGCGCGGCCTCAGGCTCGGCGCGGGACTGGTCATAGCGATCGAGCCATGGTTCCTGGCCGGCGGCGAGGACAGCTACCGCATCGACGCCGACGGCTGGACTCTCCGCAGCGCCGACGGCAGCCGGGCCGCTCACGCCGAGCACACCATAGCAATCACCGGGGACGGCCCGGTCATCCTGACCGCCGCTGACTAAGCTGCCTAAACCAGCACGACGCTGGGACCACTCAGCACGACGCCGGGACCACCGCAGGCCGTCGCCGTCGCCGCCGACCTTCCCTGGCCCGACCGCCAACCCGTTTTACCCCGTAAGGCACCATCTGCGGGGCCGCGGAATCTCCGCTGGATTGTGGTCGATGGGCCATCGACCACGCTCTATATGGGGGTCGGTGGCCCATCGACCACACGGTCAGGCCACGCGGGAGACGGCGAAAGCCGCATTTCGGGCGGCAGTCGGCGCGGTGGCCTGCTGGTCGTGGCGCGCGCGATCCAGGGCGTGGCCGGCGCCCTGATGTATCCGCAGGTGCTGGCCGTCACCCAGGTCGCGTTCTCCGGCGCGGAAGGGACGCGTTCGCTGGCTTCCTGCTGATCCTGGCCGTCTACCTGCAGTCTGGCCTCGGCTTCTCGACCCCGCGCTGCTCCGGTTGCTCGGCTTCGCGCTGGTGTCCTACCCGCGGCTGCTGCCGCAGGTGACCCGGATGGCCACCGGCCTGGCGCCCGGCGACCCGATGTTCGCGGCCCGGTGGGAGGACTTCCTGCGCCGCGTCGGCCCGCGGTTCCAGCCCGACCATGACGGCCCCTGGCCGGCTGACCGCGCGCACGGCGGGGAGGCGCCGGCCCAGGAAGCGCCCCGGGGGTAGCCGGCGCCCTCCCGGCGCCCGGCTCTGCCGAGGTCTGCAGGGCGGCCGCGCCGGCGAGCTCGCGGCCGTGCTCGCGGCCCAGGCGGCTGGCGCCGATGTCGGCCCGCTGGCCCTCGGCGTACCCGTCCTGGTAACCGCTCCCGCTGTAGGTGACGCGGGCCGTCCGGGTGAGCGGGTACGCCCGCTCGGCCTCGGCACGGATCACCTGCGCCCGGTCGGCGAGCACGAGGGCGGTCCGGGAGCCCTCGGCCGCGCCCGGGCCGGTCGCGTGGCAGGCGGCCGCGTGCTCGGCGGCGCGGACCCTGGCGACAACCGCGGTCGCGAATCCGAGCAGCCAGCTCCGCCGCCACGCCCGCGGGCTGCGGGACCAGGCGGGGACCTGGGCGGCGGTCAGCCCGTGCCACATCTGGATCAGCACCGACGTGTACAGGACGTCGGCGCGCTCGATGTCCGACGCATAGCCGAAGATATGAATCCGGCTGCCGGGGCGCGCGCCCGAGAGCAGGATGCACTGGCAGCGCAGCGCGGACCCGAGCCCGCACAGCAGGTGCGCTTTCACCCGCGCCCACGGGTTGTCGATGTCCAGCATGCGGCTGGCGGGCTGGTCGGTCTCCGGGCGGTCGGCCGCGAGCAGCGCCCGGTCGATCCCGTACTTCGCCATCAGCTGCGCGGCCTTGGCCGTCAGGGCCTGCGCCTCCGGCGGGGTCACGCTCTCGTCCTCGGCCTTGGCCAGCAGCTTGCGGACCCGGTCCAGCAGCCTGCTCGATGCCTCGGTGTTCAACTGCGGCCTCCTTGGCAGTTAGAGATTCGAATACACAATCGAACGCTAGCGGGCGGCTCTGACAGTTGGGCACCCGGCGCGGCGCACGCCCCGCGAGCCTAAACTCACGATGTGACCGTGCAGATTGCGCCGAGCGTGCTCGCCTCAGACTTCGCCAGGCTAGCCGACGAGGCTGCCGCCGTCGCGGACGTGGCCGACTGGCTGCATGTGGACGTCATGGACGGGCACTTCGTGCCGAACCTCACGATCGGCCTGCCCGTGGTGGAGGCCCTGCTCAAGCACGCGGCGCTGCCGCTGGACTGCCACCTCATGATCGAGGACCCGGACCGCTGGGCGCCCGGATACGCCGAGGCCGGGGCCCGCAACGTCACCATCCACGCGGAGGCCGCCGCCGCGCCGGTACGGACGCTGCGGGCGATCCGGGCGGCGGGCGCGCGCGCCGGGCTCGGCGTCAACCCGGGCACCGCCATCGAGCCCTACGCCGACCTGCTGCCCGAGGTCGACATGCTGCTGCTGATGACGGTCGAGCCGGGGTTCGGCGGCCAGCACTTCCTGGACCTGGTGCTGCCGAAGATCCGTCGTGCCCGCGCGCTGATCGGTGACCGGGAGGGCTCAGTGTGGCTGCAGGTGGACGGGGGGGTAGACGAGGAGACCATCGGCCGCTGTGCCGAGGCGGGCGCCGATATGTTCGTGGCCGGAACGGCGGTGTTCGGCGCGACCGACCCAGCCGCGGCCGTTATAGATCTTAGGGAGATCGCACTCCGCGCGGTTCCTGACGCCCCGAGGTCGTGAGGTACAACGCTCGCCGGCGGGAGTCAACACCGCCCCGTTGGTGGTCAGGCGGCATATTGACCACAATATGCAGATGACCACTGCCGTCGCCGGGCTTGCCCCGGACTCATCGGAGCCGCTGCTGCGGGTGTCCGCGCTGGCGGTGCGCTTCGGCCCGCTCCGCGCCCTCGACGGTGTCGATCTCGCGGTCCGGCGCGGCGAGCTTGTCGCCCTCGCCGGGGAGAACGGGGCGGGTAAGACCACTCTGGTGCGCTGCGTCGCGGGTGACATACGGCCAGCCAGCGGGGAAGTAGTGCTCGATGGCAGGGTGATGTCTCGCGACTCGGCGGCCGCCGCGCGCCAGGGAGTCGCCGTTGTCTGGCAGGACCTGTCGCTCTGCGACAACCTGGACGTTGCCTCGAATCTGCTGCTGGGCCAGGAGCGCCGTTGGCATCTGCTATCTGACGTCCGCTTCCACGGCGCGGCTGGCTCGCTGCTCCGGGACCTCGAAATCCCCCTGAGCGACACCACTCGGAGCGTGGGGACGCTCTCGGGCGGCCAGCGCCAGCTCGTGGCCGTCGCGCGGGCGATGGCCCGCAAGCCCCGGCTGCTGCTGCTCGACGAGCCCACCGCCGCGCTGGGCGTCAGCGAGTCCGCCCAGGTGGAGGAGCTGATCGCCCGGTTGCGAGAGCGCGGCACGACGATCCTGCTGGCCTGTCACGACATCGACCAGATGTTCCGGCTGGCCGACCGGATCGTGGTGCTCCGGCACGGCCGGATCGTGGCGGACGTGCTCCCGGAACAGGTACACCCCGATGACGTCGCCGCGCTGGTGGCGGGCCAGCAGGTCGACTCGTCAGCCCGCCGTCAGCTCAACCGCCTGCACGGGCTGGCCGACCGCCTGGTCTCGGCGGACCCGTCGTCCAGCCCCTCGCTGATCCTGTCGGCCCTGGGTGCCGCGCTCAGCAGTGACCGGCTGTGCATTCATCTGCTGACCGGCGACACGCTGGTCTGTGCCGCCTCCCTGGGCCTGCCGGACGCGCTGGCGTCGGCCTGGGCCCGGCTGCCCTGCGGGCCGGGCGGGGGTCCGGCTGGCGTGGCGGCGGCCGCCGGGCAGCCCGTGGTAGATAACGTGCGCACGGGCGCCGCCTGGGCGCCGTTCAGCGACCTGGGCCGGGCGGCGAAGGTGGCGAGCTCATGGTCGGTTCCGGTCATGGGCCCGGGCGGCGTGGTCGGGATTATCACCGTTTTCCGCGCCGTCACCGGCAAGCCGCAGCGGGACGAGCTTGACCTGGTCACGCTCTACGCAGGGTACGCATCGAGCGCCATCGAGCGCGACCGGCTGCTGGATCAGGTCACCGCGCGCAACCGCGTGCTGGAGACGATCAGGGAGGTGCTGGAGACCCTGGCCGGCCCCATCCAGGTCGCCAAGGGGCTCACGGTCGCGCTGCAGGCGCTGCGCCGGGGCCTGCAGGCCGACCAGGTGGCGCTGCTGACCCGGGTGCCGGGCTCGACCCCCCGCTGCCGGGCGTTCGTCACCGCGGCGGGGGGGGCGGCGGGCGTTCCGGCGCCCCCGCCCGCGCTGCTCGAAGCGGCCGACCAGCTGCTGGCCGTCGCGCGCCGCGACGACGTGGCGAGCCGGCTGCAGGTCGTCGGCCAGCAGTTCCTGGCCGTGACGTTCGCCGCGCCCGCCGGGCCCACGGCGCTCCTGGCCGGCTGGCGCAGCGGCCCGCCCACGGCCGATACCACGGCGTTCCTGGCCGGCTGGCGCAGCGGCCCGCCCACGGCCGATGCCACGACGCTCCTGGAGGACGCCGCTCACTCGCTGCGGCTGGCACTGGAGCGCGAGGAAGCCGGGCTCGCGCACCAGGAGGCAGCGGCGCTGCGCCGGTCGCAGGAACTGCAGCGCGGCTTCCTGTCCCGGCTGAGCCACGAGCTGCGGACCCCGCTCACGGCGATCAGGGGCTATGCATCCAGCCTGATGCAGCCGGACGTGACCTGGGACGGTGACTCGCAGCAGCGGTTCCTGCACCGGATCGCGGCGGAGTCGGCGCGGCTGGGGCGCCTCGTGGGAGACCTCCTCGACTTCTCCGCCATCGAGTCGGGGATCCTCCGCCTGCAGCGGGACTGGTGTGACATCGGCCTGGTGCTTGACGCGGCCGTCGCGTGCCTGCCCCCGGCCGGCGCCGCCATGATCGAGGTGGCCTGCGATCCGTCCCTGCCGGTCGTGTGGGCCGACCATGACCGCCTGGAGCAGGTCTTCGTCAACCTGCTGGACAATGCGATCGGCCACAATCCGCCCGGCACCCGGGTGAGGGTCAGCGCCGCCCGGGCCGGTCAGGGCGGGATCGCGGTCAGCGTGATCGACGATGGCGTCGGGATGCCCAGCGAGATCGCCAGCGCGAGCTTCGAGCCCATGCGGCGGCGCCGGACGCCCACCGCGGGCGCCGGGCTCGGGCTGGCCATAGCCAAGGGCATCGTCGATGCTCACGGCGGCCGCATCGAGCTGGAGCAGCGAGGGAAGGGGACACAGTTCCGGATCCATCTCCCGATCGAGATGTCGGCCACGCCGGGCGGCGGGCCCACCGAGCTCGCGGCGGGCACCGTCGAGCCCGGGGCGAGCGACGACCAGGAGGCGGATGGCCACGGAGCGGATCACCACGGGGCAGATGGCCACGGGGCGCAGGCCGCGGTCGGTCAGCGGACGGGGGCCGGCGGTGGCTGAGGGCTCGGCGAACACGCGCGCGCTCCTGGTCGAGGATGACCCCAACATCGTCGACCTGATCCGGTCCAACCTGGCGATCAGGGGCTTCGACACGGTCGTCTCCACCGACGGCGTCCGGGCCATGCAACTGCTCGAGACCGAGGAGCCAGACATCGTGCTGCTCGATCTGATGCTGCCCGAGGTCGACGGCTTCGAGCTATGCCGCCAGATACGCGAGCGCTCGTCGGTGGCGATCATCGTGGTCTCGGCGCGCGGCGGCGAGCGGGACAAGGTGACGGCCCTCAACGTGGGCGCCGACGACTACATGACCAAGCCGTTCAGCATCGAGGAGCTGCTGGCCAGGATCACGGCCACGCTCCGCCGCACCCGCACGGGCGCGGCCCCAGCGCATTCGGAGCCGCCCGCCATCGTCATCGGCGATCTGGTGATCGACCTCGCCGGGCAGCAGGTGACCAGCAGCGGGCAGCCGGTCCACCTCACCCCGACCGAGTTTGCGCTGCTGCGCGAGCTCGCCACCAACCGCGGCAAGCTGCTCACGCATGCCCACCTGCTCCGGCGGGTGTGGGGGCACGGCTACGAGACCGAGACCGAGTACGTGCGGGTCTACGTGCGGCGGCTGCGGGCCAAGCTGGAGGTCGCCGGCGCCACTCCGCTGATCGTGACCCAGCCTCGCGCGGGCTACCGCATTGCAGCCGAGTAACGTTAATGCGTCAAAGCGATCTCGTTTCGGCCTGGCCTCGGTTACGGAGGCTTCCTGAGGCCCCTTGTTAACGCTATTTTAACGCCTGGGCCCGGATATTATGACCACGTTAATTTCCCGAAGTCTATGGTCAACTGCACAGGCCCTCGCTGGAGCCTCGCAGGCCTTGCTGTGGTGACCTCAAAGCAGATCCGGCCGGTGGTGCCGCATTTGCTCACGCACGTCGCTCCATAAAAACGAGGTGGTTCGTTGGGTTCTATTAACTCCAGAACAGACGCTTGCGCCCGGCTGCCCGCCAGCGAGGCGGCCAGGCGGCTCGGGGCGACGCTGACGGCGCGCCTGGGCGGGCCAGGCTGCGCCGCGGCATCGCGGTCGCGGTCGTCCCCCGTGGCCAGCCCGCCGGGGAATCCTGGGGGTCGTCCCCCTGGCTAGCACTGCGTGGGGTTCTGGGGGCCGAGCTGACGGATTTTTCGTCTCTTGGTCTCTAATTTCATACGATCTAGCATGCGTTGTGATGGGACACGTGTGATGTATGGTGTCCCGCGTCGATTCATACGGATGAGTTCGGGCGAAAGGGGTCCGGAGGATGCGACTAGGAAACAGAAGTGAGGGAGTTCGGCCCACCCGTTCACAAGGCCACGGCACGCGTCGACGCTCCCGCCGAGTGGGCTGGGTGGGTCTGGCGGCAGTCCTTGGACTCGCAGCTGCGGGCTGCGGATCATCGGCCTCGTCGACAACACCGCCGACGACAAGCGGCTCGAACACGATTCCAGCGGGGCTGAGCACCAGTTCCTTTAGCGTTGACATATCGTCGACGATGTCCAAGCTCAAGCCCTTGACCGCGTTCGCGACCAAGGGAGCCAACAGCCTGCAGGTAGGGGTGATCCTGCCCGACACCACGTCGTCGACGCGGTACGTTAACTTCGACGCGCCGTACCTGAACGATGCCTTTGCCGACGCCGGGTACACCCAGGCGCAGTACCGGATCGACAACGCGCAGGGAAGCGATGCGACCGAGCTGAACGATGCCACCGCGGACATCAACCTGGGCGCCAAGGTCCTCATCATGGACCCGCTCGATGGCCCGACTGGCGTGGCGATCGCGCAGCTTGCCCAGTCCAAGGGCGTCACCATGATCAGCTACGACCGCGCCACCTTCCAGGGCACGAAGACCTACTACGTCAGCTTCAACAACGAGCTCGTGGGTGAGCTGATCGGCCAGGGCTTCCAGACCTGCGTTTCGTCCTTGGGCATCTCCAAGCCTCAGGTCTACGTCCTGAATGGCGGCGAGGACACCGACCCCAACGCCATCTCCTTTGCCACGGGTTACAACAAGGTGGTCTGGGGCCAGCCGGCCAAGACAGTCGCCGCGGGCGCGACCAGCAGCCAGGGCTACAAGCTGGTAGGCGAGAACTTCGCCCCTGGGTGGGACAACACCAAGGGCGGCACCATCTTCCAGCAGGCGTTCACCGCTAACCCGAAGATCAACGCCACCATCGAGGCCAATGACGGGCTCGCGAACGCGGTGATCACTGACCTCAAGGCGGCCGGGGTCAAGGCCAACAAGGTGCCGACCACCGGGCAGGACGCCACGGCCCAGGGCATGGCCTGGATCCTCGAGGGCTACCAGTGCGGCTCCGTGTACAAGGCGGTCTACAAGGAGGCCCAGGACGCCGTGGCCCTGGCCACGATCCTGCTGGCCGGCGACACGCCGCCTGCGGCTCTGCTGAACGGGACGACCACCGACCCGGCCGACTCGACCATCTCCGAGCCGGCGTCCTTGCTGACCCCGGTGTGGGTGACCAAGGCCAACATGGAGTCGACAGTGGTCAAGGACGGCTTCGACACCGCCTCGGCAATCTGCACGATCGCGGGTGCGACCGTCTGCACCGCAGCTGGGATCAAGTGATCATCTGAGCTGGGATACCTCGACGGAGGTTCCCATCGAACGCTCCTCCACAGCCGGGTTGGCGGACCCTCCAGCAGGGTCCGCCAACCCCGCCGTGGCGAGGTGTTGTGCCGACCTCGGACCGGTGGAAAGGGCGGGAAGGCAGGACCGCGGCTATGCTCTGCGCGTGCCGGGATACCGGAGCGGCGGGAGCCCAACCTAGGCAAGGCTAGTGACGAGTCTTCACGATGACTGAGATCAACGAGGCCCCGGAAGGCGCGAGCCGCGGCGGGGACGAGGCGGAACCCCTGCTGAGGCTGCGGGGCATCGACAAGCACTTCGGGCCGGTCCAGGCGCTCTACGGGGTGGACCTGGACCTGCCCGCGGGGCAGGTGACCGGCCTCTGCGGGGACAACGGTGCCGGGAAGTCGGTGCTCACCCGCTGCATCGCCGGAGTGCACCAGCCGGACCATGGTCAGATCTACTTCGAGGGGCGACCGGTACACATTCGGAGCACCCGGGACGCCGCCGCGCTGGGGATCGAGACCGTTTACCAGGACCTGGCGCTGGCCGACAACCTGGACATCGTCCAGAACATGTTCCTGGGCCGGGAGCGCTTGCGCCGCGGCTTGCTCGACGAGGACTCGATGGAGCGGCAGGCGGCCGAGACCCTGAG
>DASYXX010000803.1:0-4643 GCA_035934395.1 Streptosporangiaceae bacterium | reverse complement strand
TAGAAGCCCAGGGCCGGGGCCGGCGATCCGCGCAGCTGCGCCGGCTGCTGCCGGAGCAGGGCCGGCGCCTGCATCGCCAGCCCGGCCAGCCACCCGAGGGCCGGCGCCTGATCCCGCAGGCGCGGCAGGGCGATCAGGCGCGCCAGCACCAGTGGCGCCAGCAGGATGGCGACGAACTGCGAGGACATCGCGCCGAAGCACACCAGGGCGGCCGCCGCCATGCCGGTGCGCGAGCTCGGGCGCCACACCAGGGCCCAGAACGACGCGAACATCAGGTACCACGGGGTGTCGACCGCGTTGGCGGCCAGCTCGATGGGCGCTATCGGCAGCAGCACGACGGCGAGCGCCAGCAGGTAGCGCAGCGGGCGCGAGCGGATGTGGCCGCCGCTCGCCCGGAACACCAGCCAGGCGCAGGCCGACGCGACCAGGGCCCCGCCGACCGCCAGCCCGGGTGCGGCGTACCGGAGCGGCAGCCTGGTCACCGCGTCCGCGATGAGCTGGGGGACGAACTGCATATATCCGTTCAGCGGCTGCGCCAGGCTGCCCAGCGGGTCCGAGAGCGCCCGGGGCAGGAAATGCGACCCGTCCTCGCCGAACAGCGTGTTCCACGAGGGGTCGCCGGCCTGACGGATAAGCAGCGCACCCGCGCCGGCGCCGACCGCGGCGATGCTCGCGATCGCCACCCGGACCGCGTCCGCGCGTGCCCGCGGCCCCCCGGCCGGCGGATCCGCGGGAAACAACAGGGCCAGCGTCCGGCCGAGCCAGCCAAGCAGCGGGCCGCGCCCGCGCCCGGCCGGGCCCGCCGCGCCCGGGTCCCTGGCCGCGGCGTGGGACGCTACCTCCAGCTCGGCGCCGGCCGCGGGTTTCACCGGGCCGCCTTCGGCCCGGGAGATGCAGACATGAACGGAACCTCCGCCGATCAGGGAACGGTCAGGATGTGACCCTCCCTGACCAACCCGACCGTATTCGGCTCAGGCCGGCCTGACCGCATGCCGACGATCAGCATATGGCCAGGGACCGGGCCACACCTGTAGAGATGCATCTCGCGCACCGAGGGTTGCCCGGCAGGCGGCTACTGGTCGCCAGCGTGGAGAGCCGGTCGTGTTCCACGTCCCAGATACGCACCGGCGGCCCGATTCCCTTACCTGCTTCCCGTCAGAAGCGCAGCAGCATGCGGGTGTTGCCCAGGGTGTTCGGCTTCACCCGGTCGAGGTCGAGGAACTCGGCGACGCCCTCGTCGTACGAGCGCAGCAGCTCGGCGTAGACCTCGGGAGATGTGGCCTCGCCGGTGATCTCCTCGAAGCCGAGGCGGGCGAAGAACTTGACGGCGAACGTCAGCACGAAGACCCGGCGGATGCCGAGCTCGCGGGCCCGCGCGAGCAGCGCCTCCACGAGCACCTGCCCGACCCCCTCCCGCTGGCAGGCCTCGTCGACCGCGATCGTGCGGATCTCCGCCAGGTCTTCCCACATCACGTGCAGCGCACCACAGCCGATAACCTGCGCATCGCTGGCCCGGTCCGCGACCAGGAACTCCTGGATGTCCTCGTAGAGGGTGACAGTCGCCTTGTCCAGCAGCCGTCCGGACGCGACGTTCGCATCCACGAGGCCGCGGATCGCCCGCACGTCACTCGTGCGGGCCGGCCTGACCGAGTAATCCACGAAGCAATCGTAAACGTCACCCGGTCCGGTGGTTTGGCCGCCCACAGAACGTTACCGAACAAGTACGGATCGCTTCATCGCCTGAGCCAGTTTCCTATTCCTGACCCATCACGGCCCGATCACGCTGGACCGGTGACCTGCGGATACTTCAAGGTCTCCGGGGCGCCTACCCGGCGAAGGCGACGTATGGGCGACACGCTGGCGCACACGCCGGAGCGCAGAATTTTTCGCCGTTCACGTGTGCACCATGCCCTACTTGGATTAACCTGCATCGCTGTTACCCCGTTCAGTCCGCCCTACGTGGGGGCGGACGGACGGGCCCGCCGAGTTCCTGGGCACGCGCAAGCGTGTTCCGGGGAGCCGGGGACCCATCCTCCCCGGGGTGAATCGGCAGGTCATGGTCGGCCTGGAGGCCGTGACCCGCCGTAGGGCTGCTCCGGCCCGAACCCGTCAGCTAACCCGGTAGGCGGCCGAGGAGATTGGAGACTCCGCGTGGAGTTCTTGCCCCAGGGCAGGTACGGCAAGGCACATTCCCGGGGGATTCAGGCCAGCAAGCGTTCACGGCGGGCGTGGGGGCGCGCCGCCATCGTCGTCGGCGCGGCCACGCTGGCCAGCTTCGCACTGCCCGCCGGACTCGGCAGCGCCGCTCCCGGCGGCGGGACGCCGACCAGCCTGCCGGCCCTTGTGGCCGCCGCGAACCGGCTCTCCAACCAGATCGACGCCCTGGGCCAGCAGTACGACGCACTCAGGATCCAGCTGACCGAGGCCCGCGCGGAGAGCAAGGCCGCGCGCGTGACCGCGCAGCGCGACGACCGGGCGCTGGGCGCAGGCCAGGCGGCGGTGGCCCGGATCGCGGCCGAGGGGTACATGACCGGCGGCTTCAGCCCCACGCTGCAGTTGCTGCAGAGCAGCGACCCGCAGCAGCTGCTGAACCGGACGTCGATCATGCTCCAGCTGGGCCACGAGCAAGGCGGGACGGTGAGCCTGCTCGCCGAGGCCGAGGCGGCGGCGAACCGGGCCAGCAAGACCGCGACCCAGGAGGCGCTGCTCGCGGTCAAGCTGTCCGCGGAGATCAACAAGAAGGTCGCGGAGATCCAGGCCAAGGAGAACGTGCTCAACAGCGCCGCGTACGCCAAGGCCCTGGCCATCTACCAGAAGACCGGCACGTATCCCAACATCGCGGTCCGCGGCGACTCGATCGGTGCGCAAGCCGTCCGCTGGGCGCTGACCAAGGTCGGTGACCCGTACGTCTGGGGCGCCGCCGGGCCGAACGCCTTCGACTGCTCGGGCCTGGTGATGTGGGCCTACGCGCAGGTCGGGATCAGCCTGGGTCACTTCACCGGCTGGCAGTGGAACGAGGGCGAGCACATCGCGCGTAGCCAGCTCCAGCCGGGCGACATCGTGTTCTTTTTCGCCGACATCAGCCACGAGGGCATGTACATCGGGAACGGCCTGATGGTTGACGCACCAACCCAGGGCGTGCCGGTCCACGTGGAGCCAGTGTTCTGGAGCGCCTACGTGGGTGCGGTGCACGTCATCTGAGCTGACCCGGCAGTGCGTCCGGGTCAGTCGGGGCGGACGAGCGGGAACAGCACGGTCTCCCTGATGCTCGCCCCGGTGAACATGATCATCAGCCGGTCGGTGCCCATGCCCATCCCGCCGCTCGGCGGCATGCCGTACTCGAGTGCCCGGAGGAAGTCCTCGTCGACCTGCATCGCCTCCGGGTCGCCCCCGGCGGCCAGCAGCGACTGCGCGGTGAGCCGGTCGCGCTGCTGCACCGGGTCCACGAGCTCGGAGTAGCCGGTGCCGATCTCGGTGCCGAACGCGACCAGGTCCCATCGCTCGGCCAGCCGGGGATCGGACCTGTGCTGCCGGGTGAGCGGGGAGACCTCGACCGGGAAGTCGCGGTAGAAGGTCGGCCTGACCGTGCGCGCCTCCACGAGGTGCTCGTACAGCTCGAGCAGGACCTGCCCGCGGTTCCACTTCGGATCCTGATGGATCCCCGTCTGCTTGGACAGGTGCCGCAGCTCATCCTCGCCCGTGTCCGGGGTGACCTCCTCGCCGAGCGCCTCGGAGACGGCGTTATGGACTGTGATCTGCGGCCACTCGCCGCCGATGTCGTGCTCCGAGCCGTCCTGCCTGCGCACGATCGTGCCGCCGACCGCGGCCCGCGCGGCCGCCTGGATCAGCTCCCGGGTGAGCGTGCCGATCGTGTCGTAGTCGCCGTACGCCTCGTAGGCCTCGAGCATCGTGAACTCGGGGTTGTGGGTCGCGTCGGCGCCCTCGTTGCGGAAGATCCGGCCGATCTCGTAGACCTTCTCGAGGCCGCCGACGACCAGGCGCTTCAGGTACAGCTCGAGGGCGATCCGCAGGTACAGGTCGATGTCGTAGGCGTTGCTGCGGGTGATGAACGGGCGGGCGTTGGCGCCGCCGTGCAGCACCTGCAGCACCGGCGTCTCGGCCTCGAGATAGCCGCGCGCGTGCAGTTCCTCGCGCAGCGACCGCGTGACGCTGGCGCGCATCTCCGCCATCCGGCGCGCGGCCGGGTTGATGATCAAGTCGACGTAACGCTGCCGCACCCGCGCCTCCGGGTCGCTCAGGCCGGCGTGCTTCTCAGGAAGCGGGCGCAGCGACTTGGCGGTAATCGCGAACGAGTCGGCGAGCACAGAGAGCTCCCCGCTGCGCGAGGTGATCACCTCGCCCTGGACGCCGACGTGGTCGCCCCGGTCCACGTCGCGCTTCCAGGCGGCGAGCGCCTCCTCGCCGACCCGGTCCAGGGAGATCATGACCTGGAGGTCGCCGGTGCCGTCCCTGATCGTGGCGAAGCAGAGCTTCCCCCCGATGCGGGACCGCAGGACACGCCCGGTGACGCCGACCCGCTCGCCGGTCGCGGTGTCCTTCGGCAGGTCCGGGTGGGCCGCGCGGACCTCGGCGATCGTGGCCGTGCGGGGGAAGCCGACCGGGTAGGGATCCGCGCCGGATGC
>DASYXX010000796.1:0-3069 GCA_035934395.1 Streptosporangiaceae bacterium | reverse complement strand
TCGCTCGCTCGCGCCCTGTCTGCGCAGGATGCGGCGCACCGGGGCGGTCTCCATCGTCGCGCGGATGTCCATCGCTGCGGAGACTATCGGACCAAACCCGCCTGCGAGCCGCCAATGTACCCACGTGGCGGCCTGTACGGCGGTCGAGGCGGCGGTCGATCGGTCAAGGGGCTACACGGTCTCCATGCCGAAGCGGGCCATCAGCGCCCGCTCCTCGTCCTGCGTGGGCGCCTGGCCGCGGTTCCACAGGTCATGCAGCCCGGCGAAGTACGCGTCCATCGCGGGCGCGTGGATCACCAGCAGCCGGGCCTCGTGCTCGCCGGCGTTGCCGAACGTGTGCGCGGTGCCGCGGGGAACGAGGACGAATTCCTCCGGCCCTACGCTCAGCTCCTCGCCGGAGAGCGTTACCCCCACGAGTCCGTCCAGCACGAAATACGCCTCAGAGCAGTTCGTGTGCCGATGCGGCGGCGGGCGGCGGCCGCCGGGCGGCAGCGTGCGCTCCATCAGCGAGAAGTCACCGCCGTCCTGCTCGGCCAGGGCCTTGAAGAACATGACGCTGCCGCGGGCGGTGTAGCGTTTCTGTCCCTCACCGCGCCCCAGGACCCCGCCGTTCATCGCCCGGCTGCCGCTCTCGAGGTCCATGCCACGAGTGTAGGAGGCGGGGTTCGGCCGCCGATGTCGGCCGGACGGAATCACGGTGACCGGATCCGGCGTTTTACGTGGCTGCGACCGATCGCCCCTCCCTTGGCCGCTCCCCGCGCTCCGCAGGATGGCGGCCCGTCGCCGCTGACGGGCGCGCTTCGTCATCGTCCGCTCATACCCGATACCGGCGTACTTGCGTAGCTTGTGAGTCCCCCACACCGAATGGAGTCAGGATGCGCTTTCTGCGTAGCGGTCTCGGCCGCATGCTCTCGGGTATCCGACCCAGACCCGGGAGCCAGAGCAGAAAACACAGTCTGACCGCACGCGGCTGGGCTGCGGTGGCAGGCGGGGCCGTCGTGCTGACGCTGACCGGCGTCGTGGTGGCCAGCATCGCCCCGGGTCCCCGCGCCGGGGCCGCCGCGTCTGGCCGCCGTTCCACAGGTCGCGCCAGGACGGTCCCTGGCCGGGCCGGCACGGCCTCCCGCCGGGCCGGTCACCCCTCGGGCCGGGCCGGCACCAGGGCGACGCCGGCCGCCAGCGCGGCCAGGACCAGGGAGCCGACGGCCACCCGGCCGCTGCAGACCCGGACCCCGGCCGGTCGGGCAGGCTCGGGGCTGCGCACGTCGTGCCTACGGGTAGCACATATCGGCGACTCGATTTCGGTCGACCTGATCTCGTCCGCGGACATTCCCGACCCGGCCGAGCGGCTGCCGGCCCGCTACGCCGGGGTCGGCGTCGGGCACCTGCTCATGGACGCCTCCGGCGGGCGGTCGATCGTGGAGGCCCTCCCCGGGCAGGTCAACGGATACAACGTGGCCCAGGCCTGGTGGAACCAGGGCTACCGGGGCTGCTGGGTGTTCGCGCTCGGCACCAACGACACGGCGAACGTGTCGGTCGGCTCCGCCGTCGGTCTCACGGGCCGGATCGACGAGATGATGTCCGTGGCTCACGGCGAGCCGGTCCTGTGGGTCAACACGGTCACCGAGCTGAGCAGCGGTCCCTGGTCCGAGGCCAACGAGCAGCTCTGGGACGCGGCCCTGGTCAGCGCGCTGGCCAGGTACCCGAACATGCGGATACTCAACTGGGCCGCCGTGGCGCAGCCCGGCTGGTTCCTCCCGGACGGGATCCATTACAGCCCCGTCGGCTGCGCGGCCCGTGCCCAGGCGATCGCCCAGGGCCTGGCCCGGGCGTTCCCCGCGACCGGCTACAGCCACAGCCAGATCGTCCTGTAAGTGCGCGCCAGCTCACGGGCCGGCAGGGACGCTCTCTGCGACCTCAGCCGCCCCACCGACCCCTGACTCCCCCACCATCTCCGGCCGGCGGGGTGCGGGACGCCATCAGGGCCGCGTGGATGTACCGGAGGGCCCGCCCTGGGGAGCTCTCCGGTACATCCACGGCCAGCGGCCGGGCTAGCGGGACGCGCCGAGCGTGGCCGGGGCGCCGTACTGGCGCAGGACCTCGGGGACGGCGACCGTGCCGCCCTCGTCCTGGAAGTTTTCCATGATCGACAGCAGTGCGCGGGCGGTCGCGCCGGTGCCGTTGAGCGTGTGCACGTACTCGAGGCCGCGATCGCCCCGGTACCTGATGTTCAGCCGCCGGGCCTGGTAGTCGGTGGTGTTCGAGCAGGAGGTGATCTCCCGGTACCGCTGCTGCGCGGGGAACCAGGCCTCGATGTCGTACTTCTTTGCGGCGGGCGCGCCGAGGTCGCCGACCGCGATGTTCATGACCCGGTACGGCAGGCCAAGCGCCTGGGTGATCTCTTCCTCGTAGGCCAGCAGCCGCTCGTGGAACTCCGTGGACTGCTCGGGAACGCAGTAGACGTACATCTCCACCTTGTCGAACTGGTGCACCCGGAACATGCCCTTGGTGTCCTTGCCCGCCGCCCCCGCCTCGCGCCGGAAGTTGGTGGTGAACCCCACGTACAGGGCCGGCAACTCCTCCTCCTCCAGCCGGTCGTCCATGTGGATTGCGGCCAGCGCGACCTCGGAGGTGCCGGTCAGGTACAGCTCGTCCTTTTCCAGCCGGTAGAGGTTGGACTCCTCCGTGGGCAGGAAGCCGGTTCCGTACATGGCCCGCTCGCCGACCAGGATCGGCGGCAGCACCAGCAGGAAGCCGTGGCTGATCAGCTTGTCGATGACAAACCGGTAGAGGGCCGTCTCGGCCAGCGCGACGTCCCCGATCCGGTAGGCGAACCTGGAGCCGGACACCTTTGCCCCCCGGCGCATGTCGACCCACCCGCGGGACGAGCCCAGCTCCAGGTGGTCGCGGGGCGGGAAGCTGAACCGCGGCGGCTCGCCCCAGGTCCGGACGAGCTGGGCGTCGTCCTCGTCCATGCCGTCGGCCGCGGTGGGGTCGGGCAGATTCGGGATCCGGCCGAGCAGCTCGTCTCGCTCCTGGGCGGCCTGCGCCAACTCGTCGTTCGCGGCC
>DASYXX010000760.1:0-7266 GCA_035934395.1 Streptosporangiaceae bacterium | reverse complement strand
CCGACCGGGACGATGTCGATGAGGTAGGCGCCGACCCGCTGCAGCCAGTTCGCGTAGTTGCCGGGAGCGGCGTAACCGCCTCCGTAGCCCACGGGGCCCGGGGCTCCGTATCCGCCGGGCGCGGGAGGGTAGCCCCCGGGGCTGTACCCGGCCGGGTTTCCGTAGCCAGCGGTCGGGCTCCCGTAACCACCCGGCGGGTTGGCATAGCCCCCGGCCTGGTTACCGTAGCCGCCTTGCTGTTGCGGGTATCCGCCCTCCTGCTGCGGATACCCGCCCTGCTGGCTGCCGTAGCCGCCCTGCTGGCTGCCGTAGCCGCCTTGCTGTTGCGGGTAGCCGCCTTGCTGTTGCGGGTATCCGCCTTGCTGTTGCGGGTATCCGCCCTGCTGCTGGTCTCCGTAGCCGCCCTGCTGGGGGGACCCGTAGCCGCCCTGCTGCTGGCCGCGGTAATCCTCCGGCGGCTCGCTACCGTAGCCCCCGGGAGGGTTGTTTCCGTAGGTCATCGAACAGCCTTTCTGGTGGGGACCGTCATCCGGGACGGATATCGGGGAATCACAGGAAGCCAAACCGGTGCAGCTGGAACATCCAGCTCAGCGCGACCACGGTCGCCAGCGCCCAGCCCGCGCGTCGGCGCGCGGCCGCCGACCAGGCCCGAGGCCGCTCGGCCCGCCCGGCCGCCCGCGCGACCAGCACCGGCGCGGTCCCGACGGCCAGCCCCGCGGCCAGGTAGGCGAGGGGATTGGCCAGCGCAGCGGCGGCCCAGTTGCCGTGCGTGAGCGCGACCGTCGCCGTCGTCAGGCCGCAGAACGGGCAGGGCACGCCGGTGAGCGTCCGCAGCGGGCACGGCAGGCCATGGCCGCCGGTGTGCGCCATGATGAGCGGGTACACCGACCCCACCGCGGCCGCGCCCGCGCAGAACAGGGTGACGTGCTCCGGCACCGAGTACGTTCTCCGGACAATCACCGAGATCTTCCCCGCTGGATGACTTGACATCTATTGCGACGGCCCCTCGGCATCGTACGTTCAACAGTGACCCGGGGGTGGGGGAAATGCTTCGAGTGTCCCGCCTGGCGGCTGTTAACCTGCCGCAGGGCGCGCCTCAAAGGCGCCCGGAGGCTACAGAATGACACGGCCCGCCCGACCGCGGCGGACCGGCCAGAATGCGGCCGGACGTGAAACCTGGAGTGAACCCCGCGTGCTGCTGACGATCTCGACCACCCACCGGCCCGCGACCGATCTCGGCTTCCTGCTGCACAAGAACCCGGGCCGCCTCCACCTCGCCGAGTTCGGCTTCGGCACCGCCCACGTGTTCTACCCCGAGGCGAGCGACGAGCGCTGCTCGGCGGCGGTACTGGTTGACGTCGACCCGGTGGGCCTGGTACGCGGGCCCGGCACCGGGCGGGAGCGGGCCCCGGCCGGACGGTTCGCGCTGGGGCACTACGTGAACGACCGGCCCTACGTGGCGTCGTCGTACCTGTCCGTGGCCCTGGGGCGGCTGTTCGGAACCGCGATGAGCGGCCGCAGCAAGGAGCGCCAGGACGTGGCCGACCAGGCCATTCCGCTCGAGGCCCGGCTGCCGGTGGTGGCGTGCCGCGGCGGGGCCGACCTGGCCCGCCGCCTGTTCGAGCCGCTCGGCTACGTCACGTGGACGCACCCGCTTCCGCTGGACCCCCAGTTCCCCGGCTGGGGGGACAGCCCGTACCTGTCGTTGCGGATCTCGGCCCGGCTCCGGCTGCGCGACCTGCTGCACCACCTGTTCGTCCTGCTGCCCGTGCTCGATGACGACAAGCACTACTGGGTCGGCTCCGACGAGGTAGCCAAGCTGCTGCGCCGCGGCGGTGAGTGGCTCGCGGGCCACCCGGAGCGCGACCTGATCGCCCGGCGCTACCTCCGCCACGACCAGCGCCTGACCCGGGACGCGCTGGCCAGGCTGTTCGAGGACGAGGCGGGTGATCCGGACCGGCGCGACCAGGAGAGCGACGCGGGCGAGGAGTCGGTCGAGCGCAAGATCTCCCTGCACGAGCGGCGCCTGGCGGCCGTGCTCGGCGTGATCACCGCCAGCGGCGCCGGCAGCGTGCTCGACCTCGGCTGCGGCTCGGGCAAGCTGCTCGCCGAGCTGCTGAAGGAGCCCCGCCTGGACCGCATCACCGGGCTGGACGTCTCGCACCGCGCCCTGGAGACGGCCGCGCGCCGGCTGCACCTCGACAGCATGGCGCCCCGGCAGCGCGCGCGGGTGGAGCTCCTGCACGGCTCGCTGACCTACCGGGACGGCCGGCTGCGGGGATTCGACGCGGCCGCGGTGGTCGAGGTCATCGAGCACCTGGACCCGCCGCGGCTCGGCGCGTTCGAGCGCGGCATCTTCGGGTACGCCCGGCCCGGCACGGTGATCGTGACCACGCCGAACGCGGAGTACAACGCGCTGTTCGACGGGCTGCCCGAGGGGAGCTTCCGGCACGCCGACCACCGGTTCGAGTGGACCCGCGCCGAGTTCGCCGCGTGGGCGGACGAGGTCGCCGCCCGCCACGGGTACCGGACAGAACTGTCCGGCATCGGGCCCGAGAGCGACGAGGCCGGGTGCCCGTCACAGCTGGCGGTGTTCCGCCGGTGACGGTCATCAAGATCCCCGATCTCTCCCTGGTGGTCCTGGTCGGCGTCACCGGCTCGGGCAAGTCGACGTTCGCCGCGCGGCACTTCCTGCCCACCGAGGTCATCTCGTCGGACTTCTGCCGCGGGCTGGTCAGCGACGACGAGAACGACCAGTCGGCCACCGGCGACGCGTTCGAGGTGCTGCACTTCATCGCGGGCAAGCGGCTGGCCGCCCGCCGGCTCACGGTCGCCGATGCCACCAGCGTCCAGCCCGCCGCGCGCCAGCCGCTGATCGAGCTGGCCCGGCGGCATCACGTTCTCGCGGTGGCGATCGTCCTTGACGTGCCCGAGTCGACCTGCGCCGCGCGCAACGCGGCGCGCCCGGACCGCGCGTTCGGAGATCACGTCATCCGGCAGCAGCGCGCCCAGCTGCGCCGCGGCCTGCGGGGCCTGCGCCGGGAGGGGTTTCACCGGGTCTACGTGCTGGACGGCGAGGCCGAGGTCGACGGCGCCGTGGTGGAGCGGGAGCCGCTGTGGAACGACCGCCGGACGGACCACGGGCCGTTCGACATCGTCGGGGACGTCCACGGATGCTTCGCGGAGCTGGCCGCGCTGCTCACGGACCTGGGCTACGCGGTGGACGCCGACGGCGGCTCCGCGCGGCACCCCGAGGGCAGGAAGGCCGTGTTCGTCGGCGACCTGGTGGACCGGGGGCCGGCCACGCCCGCGGTGCTGCAGCTGGTGATGGGCATGACCGCCGAGGGGTCAGGGCTGTCGGTGGCCGGAAATCACGAGGCGAAGCTGCTCCGGGCGCTGCGCGGGCACAACGTCACCACCGGTCACGGCCTGGCCGTCAGCCTGGCGCAGCTCGCCGCCGAGCCGCCCGAGTTCGGCCGCGAGGTCGCCGGGTTCCTGGACGGGCTGCTGGGCCACGTGGTCCTGGACGACGGCAAGCTGGTCGTCGCGCACGCCGGGCTGCCCGCGGCCATGCACGGGCGGGCGTCGGCCGCGGTCCGGGCCTTCGCCCTGTACGGCGACACCACCGGCGAGACCGACGAGTTCGGGCTGCCGGTCCGCTACCCGTGGGCGGAGGACTACCGCGGCCGGGCGATGGTCGTCTACGGGCATACTCCCGTGCCCGAGCCCCAGTGGGTGAACGGGACGATCTGCCTGGACACGGGCTGCGTGTTCGGGGGCAGGCTGACCGCGCTGCGGTACCCGGAGCGCGAGCTGGTGTCCGTGCCGGCCGCGGAGACGTACTACGAGCCGGCCCGCCCGCCGGGAGGCGTTACATATTCCGGTCTTCCCGATGCCGGACGGGAGCCCGCCGAGCTGGACATCGAGGACGTCACCGGCAAGCGCATCATCGAGACGCGCCTCACCGGGTCGACCGTGACGGTCCGGGAGGAGAACGCGATCGCGGCCCTCGAGGTGATGAGCCGCTTCGCCATCGATCCCCGCTGGCTCGTCTACCTGCCGCCGACCATGTCTCCGACCGCCACCTCGAAGCTGGAGGGGCTGCTGGAGCACCCGGCCGAGGCGTTCGGAACCTACCGCGAGGCGGGCGTGGCGGAGGTGATCTGCGAGGAGAAGCACATGGGCTCGCGGGCGGTGGTGATCGCCTGCGCGGACGAGTCCGTCGCGCCCCGCCGGTTCGGCATCGACGGTCCCGGGGCGACCTACACCAGGACGGGGCGGGCGTTCTTCGCCGACCAGGCGGTCGAGCAGGAACTGCTGCGCCGCGTCACCGCCGCGATCGGCGCGGCGGGACTGTGGGACGAGCTCGGCACCGACTGGCTCGCCCTCGACTGCGAGCTGCTGCCGTGGTCGGCGAAGGCCGGCGAGCTGCTCCGCGGCCAGTACGCGCCGGTGGGCGCCGCGGCGCGCGCGGCGCTGGACGCCGAGACGTCGGCGCTGGCCGCGGCGGCCGATCGCGGCATCGACGTGACCGAGCTGCTGCATCGTTCCCGGCAGCGCGTCGAGGCGGCGGCGGGGTTCGTCGCGGCGTACCGGCGCTACTGCTGGGCGGTCGAGTCGGTCGACGACCTCAAGCTCGCGCCGTTCCAGGTCCTGGCCGGGGAGGGCTCGGTGCACGCGCTGCGCGGGCACCGCTGGCACCTGCAAGTACTCGGGCGGCTGTGCGACCACGACCCCGCGGTGCTGCGGCGCACGCAGAGCGTCGCGGTCCGGCTCGACGACCCGGCCGGCGAGGAGGCCGCCACCGAATGGTGGGCGGAGCTGACCGCGCGGGGCGGCGAGGGCATGGTGGTCAAGCCCGCCGACGTGATTCACCGGCGGGCGAAGGGGCTGGTCCAGCCCGGCGTCAAGTGCCGCGGGCCGGAGTACCTGCGGCTCATCTACGGGCCCGAGTACCTGGCCGGGGAGAACCTGTCCCGGCTGCGCTCGCGCGGCCTGGGCCACAAGCGGTCCCTGGCGCTGCGTGAGTTCGCGCTGGGCACCGAGGCGCTGGAGCGGTTCGTCGCCGGAGAGCCGCTGTACCGGGTGCACGAGTGCGTGTTCGGCGTGCTGGCGCTGGAGAGCGAGCCCGTCGACCCCCGGCTGTGACCGGGGGACGGGTAGCCTCGGATGGCATCCCCCCAAGGAGCAGCCCCGTGACCGAACCCGACCGCGGCCAGCGAATGCCTGGCTGCGGGGCCGGCCGGCGCCTCGTACTGGCCATGATCGCCGTCGGCCTGGCCGCGTCAGCCTGCGGCGCCGGCTCGCCCCCGTCGCAGCCCGCGCTGCCGTCGGCCAGTCAGCCGGCGGTGTCGCCGCCCGGTCCGTCCGCCTCCGGATCGCCCGCATCCTCGAAGGCCCCTGGTCGTGCCGGCCACGGAGCGGACCCCGGCCGGCGGGCCCCTGCCGGGTCCGCGAGGCCGCTCGCCGGGAAGATCGTCGGCATCGACCCGGGCCACAACGGCGGGAACTTCGCCGACGCGTCCTACATCGGCCATCAGGTCTGGAACGGGCGGGAGTGGGAGGCCTGCGACACGACGGGGACCGAGACCGACGGCGGCTATACCGAGGCGCAGTTCAACGTCGACGTCGCCCGCTACCTGCGGGCCGACCTGCGCCGCGACGGGGCGACCGTCGTGATGACGCGAAGCAGCAACGACGGCGTCGGGCCGTGCGTCGACCGCCGGAGCGAGATCATCAACGCCGCGCACGCGAACGTCGCGGTCGACATCCACGCGGACGGCGGGCCCGCGTCGGGGCGGGGGTTCACGATCCTCGAGCCGGTCGCCGACGGGCCGAACGACGCGGTGATCGCGGCGTCGGCGCGGCTGGGCAGCGACGTGCGCCAGGCGTTTCTCGCCGGCGTGGCCGCGATGCCGGAGAGCAGCTACAACGGTGACCAGGCAATCATGGTCCGCGATGACCTCGCGGGCCTCAACCTGACCACGGTGCCGAAGGTGCTGATCGAGTGCGGGAACATGCGCAACGCCACCGACGCCCAGATGCTGGTGTCGCCCGCCTTCCAGCGGCTGGTCGCACGGACCCTGGCCGCCGCGATCATCGCGTTCCTGCGCCGGTAACCGCCTCAGCATTCCGCCGGTGCGGCTGAGCCCTGCTTCTGGGCGCCGTTCAGGTACCGGCGGAGGATGTCCGTCGTGCTGTTGACGGCATCGACGATGGCGTCCGTGGTCGTCAGCAGGACGCGATCGGCATCGGGCTGCGCGCTGACGGCCGCCTGAAGCTTCCGCAGCGGCGGCAGCGGCCCTGGGGGCCTGAGCGCACGCAGGGACCTGGCCAGGACGTCTGATGCGGTGCCGAGTCCGGCGGCGAGCCGGTCGAGCGGCGCCTGTCCCGGCCCGGCCCGCGGCGAGGGGACGGCGTCGTCCCTCCCGTCCGCGTTGACCGCGGCCTGCAGGACGAGCTCGGCGTACCCGTGGGAGAGTCCCGACGCCCGGACCAGCAGCTCGGTGAGCGCGGCGATCACACCCAGCCGCAGGGCGTGCCGGCCCGCCTCCGAAGACGGGCCCAGGCAAGCTCGGAGCGTGACCAGCTCATGCCACAGCCCGGCACCCGTCTCTGACGACGAGCCCAGGCAACCGCGGAGCGTGAGCAGCAGCTCCTGCCGCAGCTCAGCCGGCTGCCGGGCCGCCGCCGCTGGCTGGGCCCCACGCTGCTGGAGCTGCGGCGGACGCTGCGGAGGCAACGGTGGTTTGGCGCCCAGCAGCAGCTCACTGATCCGGATGGCCGAGCGGAGCTGGCCGAGCAGGCCCTCGGCCACCCATCGCCACCCGGCGTCCCGAAGGGGGCGTTATCGCCGCGATCCGCTCGCCGGACCGCGCGAGCGACCGGAGCTGTTCCCGCCGCCGCCGGCCTCCGCGGGCGCTCAGCGCGTCAGCGACATCGGCGAGCGCGGACGCGCTCGCCTGCAGCAGCCAGCGTGGCATCGAGGCCGGCTCCCCGTCCGCCACGGCCTTGATCGCGGTCAGGCTGACGCGGATACGCTCGGCCTCCTCAGCGAGGCTGACCAGCGTGAGCCGCTCCCCGCTGCGGAGCAGCGGATTGGGATCGGCCAGCGCCTCGGTGGCCGGCATGGCCTCAAGTGAGAGCTGGCCGTCACCGCTCCTCGCCGGCTGCGCGGCGTACTGGCTGAGGACGTCGTAGGAGGCGGCCAGGGCCGTCCGCTCGGCGGCGCCCCTGCTCAGCGTCCACGAGGACGCGACGAGAGCA
>DASYXX010000731.1:0-2116 GCA_035934395.1 Streptosporangiaceae bacterium | reverse complement strand
AGCGCGTTAAATTTGAGCTTCACGCCAAGCTGGCGCAAATGCTGATCGGGCTGGATGAAGGTGCGGCCAATATAGCGATTCTTAATCAGGCCATCGGTATAGGGCAGGCCGCGTGTGGTGGCATAGCCAACGGCGGCAGGTGTGGCTGAGTCGGGCACGCCAATCACTACATCGGCCTCGACTGGATACTCCCGCGCCAGTTCCGCGCCCATACGCTGCCGGGCCAGGTAGCGTGAGCGCTCATTGATCGTGCTGTCGGGGCGGGCAAAATAAATATACTCAAAGAGGCACATCGCCGACTTCACCGACACCTGGCCGACGGTCCGGCGCATGCAGCGCCGCGGCCCCCCAAGCCGACAATGCCAGCACCCAGACACTGCTTCAAGCGCCATCCGGCCACTCTACGGCCCTGCCTAGTGCGCAGTTTCACGCCACGCGAGCTACGAAACCCCAGGTCAGCGAGCCGTCGCTCCCCCGGCCAACCACGTGTGTCACAAGTCATCCCTGAAGAAGCGGGCCGGGGTCAAGTGGGAATGACCTGGGGTTTCGCCGGCTGGTCGTGCTTTTCCGGGCGTGGGGTAGCTGCCTCGCTGGGTGTGCTTTCCCTGATGGCTGCTGGTTCGTGCGAGCGGGTGGCTGGGTCAAGGACCAGGCCCACGGCCTGGCCGGCGTTGCCGGCGCCCGGAGGGCGTCCTTGACGCGGGCGGCCGGGAGCCGGTAATCGGCCTGGCCGGGGAAAGCGGCTGGCGGGGGGCTGGGTGATGGTTATTGAGTTCTGGCTGCCCCAGGTTGAGGATTGGTTACCTTTGCGGGCAGTGCCGCTGGCTGCAGTCATCCCTTCGCGGGTCCCGGCCGGGGCCGGGGGGCATGGGGCAGGTCGCGTCAGTGGTCAGGGCCGGGCGGGGCCAGTCAGGTCCGCGTCCGCGCCGCGCGGGGGCGGGGGACAGACCTGGGGGCGGCCTCGCGCCCGGCTGGCCGGGGCGCGCTCACGCGGCGGCGGCGGGTTCGGGCAGGCAGCGGATCTGGCCGTCGCGCAGCCCGTAGTAGACCAGGGTGAGCAGCCGGCGGGCGGCGGCGACCTTGGCGATGTTGCGGGCTTGCTTGCCGCGGCGGGCGATGATCGCGTCTTTGACGTCGCGGGCGGGGAACCCGGCGGGGGCGCGCTGGATCGCCTCGATCAGCGCCCAGCGCAGCAGCCTCGACCCCTGCTTGGTCACGTGGCCGCGGGTGACCTTGATATCGGACTCGCGGTGACCGGGGGTGAGCCCGGACCAGCTGGCGAGCTGCCCGGGCGTCCGGAACCGGGTGACGTCGCCGATCTCGGCGATGATGACGGCGGCCAGCACCGGGCCGATGCCGGGCAGCCGCTGGATCACCAGATACCCCCGGTGCCCGGCCAGCAGGTCGGCGAGCACCTCGGACAGCATGGTGATCTCGGTGGTCAGCTCGCCGACCTGCTGCCGCAGCGAGGTCACCTTCCCCGCGTACGGCTGCGGCAGCCGCAGCCCGTCCAGCCACGCGCTGCCCCACGCGCCGAACAGGTCCGAGCACGTCACCGCGATCCCGAGCTTGGCCAGCACCGCGTGCACCTGGTCCTTGCAGTTGCTGCGCAGCCCGACCAGTTTTTGCCGGTACCGGGTCAGCTCCCGCAGGTCACGGACCTCGCGCGGAGTGATCCACGCCTCCGGCAGCCGCCCCATCCGCAGCAGGTCAGCCAGGTTAGCAGCGTCCCTCGCGTCGGTTTTGACCCGCCGATAGCCGTAGGCCTTCACCCCCAGCGGATGCGCCAGGTGCACCTCCGCACCGGCGGCCGCCAGCGTATCCGCCGCCCAGTACCACCCGTACGTTGCCTCCAGCACCACCCGCGGGTTCTCACCCGCCCGCGCGAGCTCGGCCCGCAGCGCGGCCGGGCTGTTCGTGATCCGGGCCGTGCCCAGCTTCCTGCCATCCTCACTCATCCGGACCAGCACGCTGCGGTGCCGGTGCAGATCCATACCGACGACCTGCCGCCCGGCGTACTCTTCGCTCATAAGGGCCTCCCTGCCTGGTGGAGACGGACGCTTGCAACTTCCAGCATCCGCCAGAAGCGGAGGCCCGCTTCTTCATGGCATCAGGT
>DASYXX010000717.1:0-2741 GCA_035934395.1 Streptosporangiaceae bacterium | reverse complement strand
TCCAAGCAGGCCGCGCAGCAGCGCTTCGTGGCCCGCTGGGAGAGCGCCGACTTCTCCCGGTTCACCCAGCGCTCCCGCAACGCGCTCGCCGCGGCCGGCCAGATCGCCGCGAGCGGGGGAGCGGAGCTGGTCGACGCGGCGGATCTCGCGGCCGGCCTGCTGACCGAGCCCGACGGCATCGCGGCCAGGGTGATCCACGCCGTCGGCCTAGGCGATGAGCAGGTTCTCGCCGCACTCGGCCTCGGGTCCGCTGCCGGCGTCGACAGCGACGCGGGCCAGGACGACCTGCGGCTGCTGCGCTTCACCAACGAAGGACGCGGCGCGTTGCGGGAGAGCGTGAAGGCCGCCCTGCGGATGGGCCACAACTACGTCGGCACCGAGCACCTGCTGCTGGGGATCCTGCTCGCGGACGGCGACGCCGCGCGGGCCCTCACCGGGCTCGGCCTCACGACCGAGCGCGCCGAGCAGGGGCTCGCGGCCGAGCTCGCCGCCTTCCAGGCCCGGCGGCATGCAGGCTAAGCCGCGCCGAATGAGCTTCACGGTCTTATGCCAGCCGGGCTGAGCCAGCGCCGGGCCGGTGAGCGGCCCTCACCGGCTCGGGACGGCCTCCAGCCTGGAGTTCCTGCCGCCCTCGCGGCCTGACTTCCGGCTCATACCGGGTGGATGGCCCGTTGTACCGGTAACAACCGGTACAACGGGCCATCCACCCGGGTTCGCGACCGCGGGCAGGCGGGCCTGCCGTCGCGGGCCGGGTCTGCTGGGCGGGCGGACCCGCCGGGGCGGGCCTAGCCGCGCTCCGGAGCCGGGTCGTAGGCGAGGTTGGGGCGGAGCCAGCGCTCGGCCTCGGCGACCGAGACCTCCTTGCGCGCCGCGTAGTCCTCGACCTGGTCGCGGCCGATCCGGCCGACCGCGAAGTAGCGTGACCGCGGGTGCGCGAAGATCAGGCCGCTGACGCTCGCCGCGGGGGTCATCGCGAACGAATCGGTGAGACTGATGCCCACGCGGCCCGCGTCCAGCAGGTCCACGAGCTTCGCCTTTTCCGAGTGGTCGGGGGAGGCCGGGTAGCCGAAGGCCGGGCGGATGCCGCGGAACCGCTCCGCGTGCAGGTCCTCGACGCTCGGCGTGACGTCCGGCTCGAACCACTCGCGGCGGGCCTGCAGGTGCACGTGCTCGGCGCAGGCCTCGGCCAGGCGGTCGGCCAGCGCCTTCACGGTGATCGCGCGGTAGTCGTCGCGGGCCTCCTGGTAATGGCGGGCCAGCGACTCCGCGCCGTCGACGCAGACCGCGAACGCCCCGAGGTGATCCCCGGACGGGGCGACGTAGTCGGCGAGGCAGCGGCTCGGGCGCGTGTCGCTGCGCGCCGCCTGCTGGCGCAGCATGGGGAAGCGCGGCCCGCCGTCGATGACGATGTCGTCGCCGTCGGCGTACGCGGGCCAGAATCCGTACACGCCGCGCGCTTGCAGCAGGCCGCCGGCGATGATCTCGTCGAGGAGGGCGAGCCCGTCGTCGAACAGCTCCCTGGCCGCCGGCTGCTCCAGGATCGCGGGGTACTTGCCCTTCAGCTCCCAGGCGGCGAAGAAGAACTGCCAGTCGATCAGCTCGCGTAGCTCGCGCAGGCCGGGCTCCACGACGCGGGACCCGGTGAACGCGGGCACGGGAAGATCGTCGAAGCCGACCTGGTCGCGGTTCGCCCGCGCCTGCCACAGCGGCATCAGCGGCCGGCGCTGCCGCTCGGCGTGCTCGCGGCGCAGCCGCTCCTGCTCATCGCGGTTGCGCCGGTCCAGCTCGCCGGCCCGGCCCGGGTCGAGCAGGTCGGACACCACGCCGACGACCCGGGAGGCGTCGAGCACGTGCACCGTCGGCCGCTCGTAGGCCGGGGCGATCCGGACCGCGGTGTGCTGCCGCGAGGTCGTGGCCCCGCCGATCAGCAGCGGCAGGTCCAGGCCGCGCCGCTGCATCTCGGCCGCCACGCCGACCATCTCGTCGAGCGAGGGCGTGATCAGCCCGGACAAGCCGACGGCCTGGGCGCCCTCGGCCACCGCGGTGTCCAGGATCTTCGCGGCCGGCACCATCACGCCGAGGTCGATGATCTCGTAGTTGTTGCAGGCGAGCACCACGCCGACGATGTTCTTGCCGATGTCGTGCACGTCACCCTTGACCGTGGCCAGCACGATCTTGCCCTGGGCCGGCCTGCCGCCCGCCTGCTCCTTCTCGGCCTCCATGAACGGCTCGAGGTACGCCACCGAGCGCTTCATCACCCGGGCGCTCTTGACCACCTGCGGCAGGAACATCTTGCCCGACCCGAACAGGTCGCCCACGATCTTCATGCCGTCCATGAGCGGCCCCTCGATCACCTCGAGCGGGCGGTCGGCGAGCAGCCTGGCCTCCTCGGTGTCGGCCTCGATGAAGTCGACGATGCCGTGGACCAGGGCATGGGCGAGCCGCTTCTCGACCGGCGCCTCGCGCCAGGACAGGTCGACCTCCCGCTTCGTGCCCGAGCCGCGCACGGTATCGGCGAACGCGATCAGCCGGTCGGTGGCGTCCGGCCGCCGGTCGAAGATGACGTCCTCGACCAGCCCGAGCAGGTCGGCGGGGATGTCCTGGTAGACGGCGAGCTGCCCGGCGTTGACGATGCCCATGTCCAGCCCGGCGCGGATCGCGTGGAACAGGAACGCCGAGTGCATGGCCTCGCGCACCATGTCGTTGCCGCGGAAGGAGAACGACAGGTTGGAGATGCCGCC
>DASYXX010000665.1:0-5081 GCA_035934395.1 Streptosporangiaceae bacterium | reverse complement strand
GCCGGTCGGCCAACGGCGCCTGGCCGACCTCATCGCTGTCGATGCCCGCAACATCGTGCAGGTCCTTGACTCCCTGGCGGCCCGAGGACTCATCGAACGGCGAATCCATGACACCGACCAGCGCCGCCGCATCGTCACCCTCACAGCCGCCGGGAACGCCCTGATCGACACCATCGCCGCATCCGCCTCCGCCGAGCACAACCACTTCCTCAGCGCCCTGACCCGCCGTCAGCGTGAAAGCCTCAACCGCTTGCTCCGGCAGCTCTACGACTCCCACGTCCACGCCCGCGACCAGGACCCTCAGCCGGGCAAGCCGATGCCGTGACCGAAAGATCACCCTTCGCGACGAACGGGAACGCGTTAACGCTGAACGAGATCCGGCCACTGCTCCGTCTTATCCGAGATTGTGGTCAACGCAGCAGGCTATGAAGCGTCAACCCGGCGCAACACCCCTGGTGTTGATCAGACCGGGACTGCCCCGCCGGAAGGCGAGGCTGCCTGATGGAGCGCAGACTCACGCTTCCTCACCAGAAGGCAACGGCTGGCCGGGTCATTCCAACCGAGCGTCGGCATGCGATCATGCAACGAACGGTTGTCCGGGAAGGGATCAGAACTGTGGCCAGCAACCTCACGCGCGAAGAGGCGCGGGAACGCGCACGCCTGCTCGACGTCGAGTCTTACCGGGTCGACCTGGACCTGACCGGAGACGACGTCACGTTCGGCTCGGTGACGACGGTCAGGTTCGGCTGCGCCAGGCCGGGGGCGTCGACGTTCGTCGACCTGTCCGCGCCGGGCGTCCGGGAGATCGTCCTGAACGGGACCCGCCTCGACCCACAGAACTTCGACGGAAACCGGATCAGGCTGGACGGCCTCGCGGAAACCAACGAGCTGCGGGTCGCCGCCGACTGCGCGTACTCGCGCTCGGGCGAGGGCCTCCACCGGTTCACCGACCCGGCCGACGGCGCCGTCTACATGTACTCGGACCTGGAGACGTTCGACGCGCACCGGATCTACGCCTGCTTCGACCAGCCTGACCTGAAGGCCACGTTCCAGCTCGAGGTCACCGCCAGGGAAGGATGGCAGGTGATCTCGAACATGGCGCCGGCCACGAGCGGGCAGGCTCAGGGGACGGGGACGGCCCGCTGGCAGTTCCCCCCGACGCCAGTGCTCCCGACCTACATCACCGCGGTCGCGGCGGGCCCCTACCACGTGGTGCGGGACGAGCACGACGGCATACCGCTGGGCATTTTCTGCCGCCAGTCGCTGGCCAGCTACCTGGATCCGGACGAGATCTTCGAGGTGACCCGGCAGGGCTTCGACTACTTCCACGCCGCGTTCGGCCTGCGCTACCCGTTCGGCAAGTACGACCAGCTGTTCGTGCCGGAGTTCAAGGCCGGCGCGATGGAGAACGCCGGCAGCGTCACGTTCGTCGAGGCCTACGTGTTCCGGTCCCGGGTGACCGACACCATCCGGGAAGCCCGCGCCGAGACGATCCTGCACGAGATGGCGCACATGTGGTTCGGTGACCTGGTCACCATGCGCTGGTGGGACGACCTGTGGCTGAACGAGTCGTTCGCCACCTGGGCCGGCACCGTGGCCCAGGCCGAGGGCACCCGCTGGACCGCCGCCTGGACCACGTTCGCGCAGGCCTGGAAGGCCTGGGCGTACCGGCAGGACCAGCTGCCCTCGACGCACCCGATCGCCGCGGACATCCCCGACATCGCGGCCGTCGAGGTGAACTTCGACGGGATCACCTACGCCAAGGGCGCCGCCGTGCTCAAGCAGCTCGTCGCCCACGTCGGCCGGGAGAACTTCGTCACGGGGCTGCGCCGTTACTTCGAGCAGCATGCATGGGGCAACGCGGTGCTCGGCGACCTGCTCGCGGCCCTGGAGCAGGCCTCGGGACGGGACCTGTCGAGCTGGTCGAAGAAGTGGCTGGAGACGGCCGGGATAAACACGCTGCGGCCCCAGTACCAGTGCGACGCCGACGGCAGGTTCACCTCGTTCGCGGTGATCCAGGAGGCACCGGCGAGCCACCCCGTGCTCCGGCCGCACCGCATCGCCATCGGCCTGTACGGCCGCGGCGAAACCGGCCTGGCCCGGCAGTACCGGGTCGAGCTCGACGTCGACGGCGAGCGCACCGAGGTACCCGAGCTGGTCGGCCGCGACCGTCCCGACCTGGTGCTGGTCAACGACGACGACCTGACCTACGCCAAGACGCGGCTGGACGATCACTCGCTGCGCACGCTGGTCACCAGCATCGGCGAGTTCGCCGACTCGCTCCCGGCCGCCTTGTGCTGGGCTGCCGCCTGGGACATGTGCCGGGACGCGGAGATGGCCGCCCGAGACTACGTGAGCCTGGTCCTGTCCGGCGCGGGCGCGATCGAGGACATCAGCGTCGCGCAGACCGTGCTGCGCCAGGCCGCGACGGCGGCCCGCCGGTTCGCCGACCCGGCCTGGCACGAGACCGGGCTGCTGCGCATCGCCGGCGCGCTGCGGGACCTGCTCCAGCTCGCCGAGCCGGGCTCGGACTGGCAGCTCGCCTACGTCCAGGCCTTGGCCGGGGTCGCCCTCTCCGACGCTGACCTGGCCCTGCTGGCCGGGCTGCTCGACGGGTCCGCGTCGCTCGCGGGCCTGGCCGTCGACACCGACCTGCGCTGGCAGCTGCTGTACCGGCTGGCCAGCCGCGGCGTCGCCGGCCCGGCCGAGATCGAAGCCGAGCTGGCCAGGGACGCCACGGACGCGGGCGCCCGGCACGCCGCGACCTGCCGCGCCGCGCTCCCCGACCCGGCGGCCAGGCAGGAGGCCTGGGAGCGGATCATCGGCGGCCAGCTGTCGAACGCGACGTTCCGCGCGACGCTGGACGGCTTCGCGAGCCCGGACTCCGATGAGCTGCTTACGCCCTACGCGCAGCGCTACTTCGATGTGGTGGCCGACGTCTGGCGGGACTGGAGCTCGGACATGGCCCAGTACTTCGCGCAGAACGCCTACCCGTCGTGGGACATCAGCGAGGAGGCCATCGCCGCCACCGACGCCTACATCGAGCGTACCGATCCCCCTGCGGCGCTGCGGCGGCTGCTCACCGAGGGACGCGACGACGTGGCCCGCGCCCTGCGCTGCCGCCACCGGGACGCGCAGTCCGGGTAGCGCAGGCGACGGCCCGGACCAGAGGCAGGCCGGGCAGGTCCTCCAGGAGGACCGCCCGGCCCTCGGCATCGCAGAGCGGAATCTGCCAGTTCGGGTACTGGTCGCTGGTGCCCGGCATGTTCTGCGGTCGGCGCTCGCCGACGGCGTCCGCGAGCGACACGCCGATCAGCGCGGACGGGGTCAGGGCCAGGTAGCCGTACAGCGCCACGGTGAACTCGTCGGGGCCGGGCAGCGGCCCGTCCGGGATCAGGCCCTCCCGCGCGAGCGCGTCCCGCCAGTGCGACAGCATCTGGCCCGCCGAGCTGCGTTCCGACTCTTCGGGCACCTGCAGCAGGCCGAGGCGGGCCCGCAGCGTCACCTGCTCGCCGGTCCGGAACGCGGCAGCCGGGGGCATGTCGTGGGTTCCCACCGTGGCCATGCAGTTGCGGCGCCAGTGCGCGGGGGCCAGCGGCATGCCGTCGGCTTCGCGCGCGAACCAGAGCATGGACGTGCCCAGGATCCCGCTGTCCGCGAGGTAGCGGCTGATCCACGGGTCGACCGTGCCCAGGTCCTCGCCGATCGCCAGCGCCCCGGCGCGCGCCGCCTGCCCGGCCAGGGCGGCGACCGTGGCCCGGTGGTCGTAACGGATGTAGGCGCCGTCGTCCGGCGACGAGCCCTCCGGGACGACCCACAGCCGCATCAGCCCCATCACGTGATCAACCCGCAGCCCGCCGCCGTGCCGCAGAGCCGCGGCGAACAGGTCGGCGAGCGGCCGGTAGCCGACCGCGGCCAGCCGCCACGGGTGCCAGGGCGGCTGCGACCAGTCCTGCCCGCGCTGGTTGAACTCGTCCGGCGGCGCGCCCACGGACAGGCCGCGCACCAGGAAGTCCTGGTGCGCCCACGCGTCGGCGCCGCCGGGGTGCGCGCCGACCGCGAGATCGCCGATGATCCCGATCTCCATGCCCGCGGCCTGCGCCGCCCGCTGCGCGGCCGCCAGCTGCTCGTCGGCGAGCCACTGCAGCCAGGCGTGAAACTCCGGATCTGTCTCCGGCCCGCCGGGCGCCATGATGCGCGCCGCGCGGCGGGGATCGCGGGCCGGACCGGGCCAGGACCGCCAGTCGGGCCCGTACCGTTCCGCCAGCCTGCACCAGGTGGACCAGTCCCCGAGAGCGCGGCCTCCGCGCCGGCGGAACCGCTGGTACTCCTCGCGCCGCCGGTCGCTCAGCGGAACCTCGTGGATGATCTTCAGAGCCTCCCGCTTGGCGTCCCATACGGCGTCCCGGTCGATGAGGTCGGCGGTGGCGTTCCGGCTCCGGAGCGGGGCCGCGAGCGCCTCGACCTGCTCCCGCTGCCGCGCGTCGAGCCGGCGGTACTCGGCGATGTCCTCGATCCGCAGGTAGAGCGGGCTGACATACCTCCTGGTCATCGGGAGGTAGGGGGACGGGCTGACCGGCGGCAGCGGCTCCGCGGCGTGCAGCGGGTTGATCAGCACGAAGCCGGCGCCCAGGTCGCGGGCGCTCCAGCGGGCCAGGTCAGCCAAGTCGCCCAGGTCACCGTGCCCCCAGGACCGCCGGGAGCGAACGGAGTACAGCTGGACCGTGAACCCCCAGGACCTCTCGCCCGGCACCGGGGGCCTGGCCCGGGCGCCCGGCCCCTCCCGGCCGTTTCCCGCCGGCTCGGCGCCGCCTCCGGGAACGCTGTCGAGGGCAGCGAGGATCGCGGTCAGGGTCTCGCCGCTCACCTCGACCCGCTGACCGCGCCAGTCCACGTACGAGGGCGAGATGCCAGCGGCCTCGGCCCGCCGGGTCAGCACCGGATCTGCCATGCCTCCATGATCGGATGCAGCGGCGGGGCGATCACTAACGCCCCCCTGACGCGGACGCCCGGGACCCTAGCACGGACACCCTGAGGTCAGCGGCCGCCCCGAGCAGAACCGGATTTGCAGCAGCCACCCA
>DASYXX010000659.1:0-6738 GCA_035934395.1 Streptosporangiaceae bacterium | reverse complement strand
ACTTCGATGCCTGCGGCTTCCGCCCCACCGCAGCCGGGCTCGTCCACCTGGCCACGTAGCAGTTGCGGGGCCACGGAGTCGCGCGGGCTTGGGCCCGGGATCATGAAAATCGCGGGCGCACCAGGCCAGAAGCGACCACCGCACGGCACTTCCGCAACCCCGCACCGCAACGGCGCACCGCAACGGCGCCAGCCTGGAGGCAAAGCGACCGGTTATCCCGCGGCGGGCGCTAACCCCTGCAGTAGACCTGCTCCCCCGCCACGTACGTGGCCTCGACCGCCGTGGCGGCGATCTCGCCCGGCGGACCGCGGAACGGGTCGCGATCGAGCACGACCAGGTCGGCCAGCCTGCCCGCCTCGATCGCGCCGGTCTGGTCGTCGAGGTGGTTCACGTAGGCCGAGCCGATCGTGTAGGCGGCCAGCGCCTCGGCCAGGTCGAGGCTCTGGCCGGGCAGCAGCGGCTCCGCGTCGGCGCCCGGCAGCGTTCTGTTCACCGCGACATGGATCGCGCGCAGCGGGTTCGCGCTGCTCACTGCCCAGTCGCTGCCGGCGGCGAGGCGGGCGCCCGACCGGAGCAGGTCGCCGAACAGGTACTGCCGCGCGGCCCGCTCCGGCCCGATGAACGGGATCGTCAGCTCGTCCATCTGCGGCTCGTGCGCGGCCCAGAGCGCCTGGACGGTGGCGGTCACGCCCAGCGCGGCGAACCTCGGGACGTCGCTCGGATGCATCACCTGCAGGTGGGCGATGTGGTGCCGGTGGTCGCCAGCGCCGTTGGCACGGCGCGCGGCCTCGATCGCGTCGAGCGATTCCCGGACGGCGCGGTCGCCGATCGCGTGCAGGTGAACCTGGAAGCCCGCGGCGTCCAGCAGCGTCACGTACTCGCGCAGCTGCCGCGCGTCGACGTGCGACAGGCCCCGGTTGGCGGTCTGGCCGCCGCAGGAGTCCAGGTAGGGCTCGATCATCCCGGCGGTGAAGCTCTCCGCCACCCCGTCCTGCATGATCTTCACGGTGTTCGCCCGGAACCGGCCGGCCTGGCCCCGCTCGCGCCGGGCCAGGATCTCGGGCAGCTGCTCGCTGCCCCGGTCGCGGTCCCACCACAGGGCGCCCTCGACCCGCGCGGTCAGCGTGCCGGCGCGCGCGGCGGCCAGGTAGACGGGCAGCGGGTCGTCCGAGCCGAGGTACTCGCCGACGATCGCGTCCTGCCAGGCGGTGACGCCGCGCGCGTGCAGGTGCGCCTGCGCGAGCAGCAGCCCGCGGACGCGCTCGTCGAACGTCGGCGCGGGCACGTGGCGTCCCACCAGGGTGGCGGCGCCCTCGTGCAGCGTGCCCTGCGGCGAGCCGTCGGCGTCGCGTTCGATCCGGCCGTCCTGCGGGTCCGGCGTCCGCGCGTCGATCCCGGCCAGCTCCAGGGCGCGCGTGCTGACCCAGGCGCCGTGGCCGTCGCGGTTGGTCAGGTAGCCGGGCCGACCACCGGTGACCTGGTCCAGGAGGTGACGGCTGGGCGTGCCGCGCTCGAACCACTCCATGCGCCAGCCGCTGCCCGCGATCCAATCCTGGTCGGCGTGCCGGGCCGCGTAGGAGCCGATCCTGGCGAGCGCCTCGTGCAAAGTCGCTGCCCCGATCAGGTTGCACCCGATCATCGTCACCCCCGCGAACGCGGGGTGCACGTGCGCGTCCTGGAATCCCGGCAGCAGCGCGCGCCCGCGCAGGTCCACCACCTCGGTCCGGGGGCCGATCAGCCCGGCGATGTCCGGGTCGCTGGCCTCGCCAACCGCGACGATCCGCTCGCCGCGCACGGCGACCGCGCCGACCGGCGCTCCCGTCCCGGCCGGGACCAGGCGGCGCCGCGCCGGGTCCGCGGTGTAGACCGCCCCGCCACTGAAGACCACGTCAGCGTGCGTACCCACGCGCCCTCCTCCGACCCGCCGCGACGGCCCATCATGGTACCGGCCGGCCTGGTGCCCGAACCACCGTGATAGCTGTAGATCCGTGGTGCCCGGTCCCCCGCCCGACAGGTGCTGGGGGCAATGGGTCCGGCTGGCCCTGGGACCCGCCTCGGCGCTGGGGTTCGCCCGCTTCGCCTACGGCCTGCTTGTCCCGGCGATGCGCAGCGAGCTGCACTGGAACCTGGCCCAGGCCGGCACGCTGACCACCGCGAACAGTCTGGGCTACCTGCTGGGCGCGGTGGTGGCGGCTCCGGTGGCCCGCGTCCTGGGCATAGCGGTGACCTTCCGGCTGGGCATGGTCCTCACCGCCGCCGCGCTCGCGGTCAACGCGGCGACGGGCCGCGGCTATGCCGCGCTGTTGCTGACCCGGCTGGTGGCCGGGGTCGCCGGGGCGCTGGTGTTCATCACCGCGGGCGTGATCGCCTCCCGCGCCGCGGCCCGCGCCCGGTCCGCGGCTCCGCTCACGATCTGCTTCGCGGGCGCCGGGCTGGGCATCGCGATCAGCGGCGCGGTCCTGCCGCCCCTGCTCGGGCACCACCCCGGCCGGTGGCCGCTCGGGTGGGGGGTCCTGGCCGCGGCGGCTGGCCTGGCGACCATCATCAGCTGGACCGCCGCGGAGGGCGGCCGGGAAGACGGCCGGGAGGACGGCACCGCCGGGGCCGTCATCCACTTTCGCAGCGTCGCGCAGCTGTGGCCGGTAGCCCTCGCCTACCTGCTGTTCGCCGCCGGGTACATCGCCTACATCACGTTCCTGTCGGCCTACCTGGCCGACCACCGCGCCGGCGTCGGCCAGGTGGCCCTGACCTGGGCCCTGCTCGGCTTCGCCGCGGTCGCCGCTCCCGCGCTGTGGAGCCGGCCGATCAGCGCCTGGCCCGGCGCCAGGGCCCTGGCCGCCCTGCTGGCCGGGCTCAGCGCCGCCTCGGCGCTGGCCCTGGTCACGACGGCGCCGGCCGCCGTCGCCGGATCCGCGATCGGCTACGGGGTGACGTTCCTCGGCGTTCCCGCCGCCGTCACCGCGCTCAACCGGGCCGCAGTGGCGCCCGGCGACTGGACCGGCGCGCTGGCCGCCTTTACCGTGGTGTTCGCCGTCGGCCAGACCGCCGGACCCTACCTGGCGGGCGCGCTGGCCGACCGCTACGGCACCGGCGCCACGCTGGCCTGGACGGCGGCCCTGTGCGGCGCGGGAGCCGTCATCAGCGCGGCGATACGCCCTCCCGCAACCGCCTCGCTGGAGCGGGACTAGCCGCGACGCACGCTGGCGTGGCAAAGTTCGCCCATGGAACCCACCGTGACCACCAGGTACGGCAAGATCCGCGGGCGAATGCGGGACGGCGTGGCCAGCTTCCTCGGCGTCCCGTACGCGGCGAGCCCCACCGGTCCGCTGCGGTTCCGGCCCCCGGCCCCCCCGGCGGCGTGGGACGGGATCCGCGAGGCCGACCGGCTGGGCCCGACCCCGCCGAAGCCCGACTACGCGGCGCCGTTCGACACCCTGCTGCCCGAGCCGAGCATCGCGGGCGACGATTGGCTGAGCGTGAACGTGTGGACGCCGGACCCGGGACGGGCCGGCCTGCCGGTCATGGTCTGGATCCACGGCGGGGCGTTCAGCAACGGCAACTCGGCCATCCCCAGCTACGACGGCCGCGCGTTCGCGCGCGATGGCGTCGTGCTGGTCAGCCTCAACTACCGGCTGGGCATCGACGGGTTCGCGCACCTGCCCGACGCCCCGGCCAACCGCGGGCTGCTGGATCAGATCGCAGCGCTGGAGTGGGTACGCGACAACATCGAGGCGTTCGGCGGCGACCCGGGCAACGTCACGCTCTTCGGCGAGTCCGCCGGCGCGATGAGCGTGACCACGCTGCTGTCCCTGCCGCGGGCCGCGGGCCTGTTCACCAGGGCGATCACGCAGAGCGGCGCGGCCCAGGCCGCGGCCGACCCGGCCGATGCCGCGCTCGTGGCCAAGGAACTCGGCAGCGCGCTGGGCCGCGAGGCCACGGCGGCGAGCCTGGCCGAGGTCCCCCTGCCGGAGCTCATCGAGGCTCAGATCACGGTCCGCGACGCGCTGGTCACCCAGCCAGACCCGGCGCGGTTCGGCGCGACGATCGTGGCCAGCTCGATGGCGTTCATCCCGGTCATCGACGGGGATCTGATTCCCGCCCACCCGCTCACGGCCATCGCCGGGGGCGCCGGCTCCGGCGTGCCGCTGCTGACCGGCACGACGACCGATGAGTACCGGCTTTTCCTGGTTCCGACCGGTATTGCGGCCCTGATCACGGAAGACGCGCTGGCCGGCCTGCTCCCCGTGCTGGGCATCGGCTCCGCGGTGGCCGACCTCTACCGGGCCAACCGGCCCGGCGCCTCCCCCGGCGACCTGTTCGCGGCCCTGATCACCGACCGCTTCTTCCGGCTTCCCGCGCTGGCCGTGGCGGCGGCACGCGCGCCCGGGCCGGCGTCCACCTATGTCTATGAATTCGCCTGGCCGAGCCCGGTGGACGGGCTCGGCGCCTGTCACTCGCTGGAGATCCCGTTCGTGTTCGACAACCTCGCAGCAGAGGGCACCGAGCCAGCGCTCGGCCCGGCCCCGCCGGCGGCGCTGGCCGACCGCATGCACGCCGCCTGGCTTGCGTTCGCGCGCGACGGCGACCCCGGGTGGCCCGCCTTCGACGAGTCCTGTCCTGTCATGATCTTCGATGACCCTGGGGGCGGGCTCGCGGCCGACCCGCGCGGCGACGAACGCAGGATCTGGCTGCCCGCCTGAGCGCCCACGGCCACGCCGGGCGCGGGCCATCGGGCACGCCGGTAACCGCGCACGGCGGCCCCGTATGTTGAGGCACAGCGCGCGTCACGCGGCCCGGCGGCCCCTGGCACTGGAATCCAGGACCGGCCTAGGCCGCACACTCCCGGCAGACAAGCCGGCCGCCGCGGGTCTCCGCGAGCTGGCTCCTGTGGTGCACGAGGAAGCAGCTCGAGCACGTGAACTCGTCTGCCTGCCGCGGGATCACGCGGAACGAGAGCTCCTCGTTGGACAGATCCGCTCCCGGAAGCTCCAGCGACTCGGCCACATCATCCGGGTCGATGTCGATGGCAGTCGATGACTTGTCCATCCGCCGTGCCTGAAGCTCCTGCAGGCTGTCCTCAGTCAGCTCGTCGTCGGTCTTCCTCGGGCTGTCGTAGTCGGTAGCCATGTGGCCCTAACCCCTCCATCTTCTACGCCTATCGCGCGGGTGTAACGCTCGAGAAGCCTCGGTTGTGCCCGAATCCGGGGGGGAATTCTGTCACGTCCCGCCGCCTGGTACACGTACAGAACATCTACGGCGGTTCGTGTGCTCGTCAGGCTCCTCCCAACATCGGGCGACCAGGCCACTTCCCCCCTAAAATGCCTCCCGGGAACTTACTCGATCAGCGCAGCTAGCTGGCACAAAGTGCGTATGGTACGAACCGGATGAGATGTCCGCCTGCATGACCTCGCGGAGACAGTTTGCCCCACGTCACGCAGCTGCATGCCGATGACCCGAGGCGCGTCGGCCGGTATCGGCTGAGCGGGCGCATCGAGGGCATGCCCTTCGACGAGCCGGTCTACCTGGCCCGGACGATCGACGGCAGCGAGGTGACCATCACGCTGGTCGGCGGCGACTGGGTCGCGGACGGCGCCGCGCGGGACAGGTTTACCGCCGAGGCGACCGCGGCGCGCCGGGTCGCGCCGTTCTGCGCCGCGCGGATACTGGGGGCCGGCTTCGACGGCGGCGACGCGTTCCTGGTCAGTGACTACGTCTCCGGACCCTCGCTGCGGGAGTTCGTCACCGAGGAAGGGCCGTGGGAGGGCGACGATCTCGAGGCGCTGGCCATCGGCATGGCCACCGGCCTGGCCGCCATCCACCAGGCCGGCCTGGTGCACGGGGAGTTCGGCCCCGACCACGTCGTACTCGGCGTGGACGGCCCGCGGGTCATCGAGTACGGGATCACTCCGCCCTACGGCGCCGCCACCCCGGCCGCGGACCTGCGGGCCTGGGCCTTCACGGTCCTGTACGCGGCGGCCGGCGGGCCCGCCGTCCCCGCCGACCTGGAGATGCTGCCCGAGCCGCTGCGCACGCTCGCCACCGAGTGCATGTCCACCGGGCCCGGCGACCGGCCGACCGCGCGCTCGATCGTCCTCGAGCTGCTCGGTGACACCGATCCCCCGGCGGGGGTGCTCGGTGAGGGGTCGAGGCGCTCGGCGCGCGCGGCCGTGCGGCCGGAGCCGCAGCCGCGCCCCGGGCCAGGCCCGCGCCGGAACCCGCCGCGGCGAGCGGTGACGATCTGGTGGGCGATCGGGATCGCGGTGTGCATCGCGGCGATCGCCGTGGCCATCCGCGCCGCGCAAAATGGGACCAGCCCGCAGGCGGCCACGACCAAGCCCGCCCCGACGAACCAGCCCGGCGGGCGGACAAGCGACCGACCCCGCGGATCGCCGAAACCGACCCCGACCGTCCCCGCCGCGCTGGGCGGCCTGTGGGCCGGACAGGTCAGGCAGAACAGCTCGGGGACCACGGTCATCTTCAACGTCCAGATGAGCCTGACCCCGGGCACTTCCAGCGGGACCATCCACTACACGACCATTTCGTTGGTCACCCAGTTCTCCTGTGCCGACGCGCTCAGCGTCGTATCCGACCTGGCCAGCACGCTGACCCTGAACCAGGCCAGGATCAATGGCCCCTGCCAGCCCGGCACGGTCACCCTCATCCCGGGCCCGGGGAGCACGCTGCGGTACATCTTCAAGGGCCAGGGGGGCCCCGGGGTCCCCCCCGCGACCGGCACGC
>DASYXX010000588.1:0-4238 GCA_035934395.1 Streptosporangiaceae bacterium | reverse complement strand
GCATCGGCGGCCTGATCATCCCGTTCATCGGGATCAAGATCATCGACCTCATCATCCAGTTCATCCCAGGATTCCGGTGATCTGCCCATGAACCGTCTTCCCGGCATCGTCCGCCAGCACATCGCGGGGCTGCGGCTGCTCTTGGTCTTCACCGTACTCACCGGGATCATCTACCCGGTGGTCATGTGGGGGATCGCGCAGCTGGCGTTCAACCATCAGGCCAACGGCTCGATGGTGAGCTTCCACGGCCGCGTCGTCGGGTCCAGCCTGCTCTGCCAGGAGTTCACCGGCGCCAAGGGCAACCCGCTGGTGCAGTACTTCCAGCCGCGCCCGTCGGCCGCGGTCCCGTCACCCACGCCCAAGGGCGACTACGGCTGCGACCCCACGTTCTCGTCGGCGTCAAACTACGGGCCGAACAACCCGGCGTTCATCACGCTGGTCAAGCAGCGGCTGGCGCAGGTCGCGGCGTTCAACCACGTCAGCATCGCCCAGGTGCCGTCGGACGCGGTGACCGCGTCCGGCTCCGGCCTGGACCCGGACATCTCCCCGCAGTACGCCGCGATCCAGGTGAACCGGGTCGCGGCGGCCAGGCACGTCAGCCCGGCCGCGATAGAGGCGCTGGTCAGCCAGTACACCCAGGGCCGCACGCTCGGGTTCCTCGGCGAGCCGCGGGTGGACGTGCTGAACCTGAACATCGCCCTGGACGAGAAGTACCCGTTGCGTTAGGCGCCGGGATATATCGGGCCACGGGGTGACAGAGATAGTCATGACGGAGGCGCGCGGGCGGACGGGCAGCCTGCCCGCGCGCCACCAGGCGTCGCCAGCATCGCGCGTGCTCGTCGTCGAGGACGAGCCCGCGCTGCTCCGGGCGCTCCGGATCAACCTGCGCGCCCGCGGCTACGAGGTCGCAACGGCCTCCGCGGGACGTGAGGCACTCGCCGAGGCCAGGCAGCGGCCGCCCGATGTGGTCGTGCTGGACCTCGGGCTGCCCGACCTGGACGGCACCGAGGTGATCCGCGACCTGCGCACCTGGTCGCGGGCGCCGGTGATCGTGCTCTCCGGGCGGGCCGGCTCCGAGGACAAGATCGGCGCCCTGGACGCGGGCGCCGACGACTACGTCACCAAGCCGTTCGATATGGAGGAATTGCTCGCGCGGCTGCGGGCCGCGCTCCGCCGTGATGACCGGGCCCCGGAAGGCGCCCGCTTCACCATCGGCCGGTGCGAGATCGACCTCACCGCACACACGATCGTCCGGCACCGTCGGCCCGAGGCCGCCGGTGTCGGGCCGAGCCCGCCGGGCCCCGGATCGCCGACCGCCGTGCCGGCAGCCACGGGGCCAGAGCAGCTGCATCTCACGCCCACCGAGTGGCGGCTGCTCGAGATCCTGCTGAACGCCCCCGGGCAACTGGTCGGCTCCGATCGCCTGCTCGGGGAGGTCTGGGGGCCGGGGTTCGAGCGCAGCACCCACTACCTCCGGTTCCACATGGCCGGGCTGCGGCGCAAGCTCGAGGACGACCCGCACCGTCCCCGCCACCTGCTTACCGAGCCCGGGATGGGCTACCGGTACCAGCCTTGAGCGCAACCTCATATTGTCGGTTCAGAGGCACGGTTTCCCAGGTAAGAGGATGCAGGCAGAGAGGCAAGGGTTCCCAGGTAAGGGGATGCAGGTAAAAGAGCGATGAGCGAGAGCGATCAGACGGGCTACCCCGACCGGCCCGTCCGGCGGGGCCGCGGCCAGCTGAGGATCTATCTCGGCTCGGCCGCGGGAGTGGGCAAGACCTACGCCATGCTCTGCGAGGCCCATCGGCGCGCGGAGCGGGGCACCGACATGGTCGTGGGGTTCGTAGAGACACACGGCAGGCCGCACACCGCGGCGCTGATCGAGGGGCTGGAGGTCATTCCCCGGCATCGGCTGGCCTACCGGGGGTCGTCCTTCGAGGAGATGGACGTCGACGCCGTACTGGCGCGACGGCCCCAGGTCGCGCTGGTGGACGAGTTCGCCCACACCAACGTGCCCGGCTCGCGGAACGAGAAGCGCTGGCAGGACGTCGAGGAACTCCTCGAGGCGGGCATCGACGTCATCTCGAACGTCAACATCCAGCATCTTGAGTCGCTGAACGACGTGGTCGAGAAGATCACCGGCGTCCCGCAGCGGGAGACCGTCCCCGACGCGGTCGTCCGCGCGGCCGACCAGGTCGAGCTCGTGGACATGACGCCCGAGGCCCTGCGCCGCCGGATGGTCCACGGCAACATCGACCCGGCGGAGAAGATCGACGCGGCGCTGACCCATTACTTCCGTCCCGGGAACCTGGCCGCGCTGCGCGAACTGGCGCTGCTCTGGCTCGCCGACAAGGTCGACGAGGGCCTGCAGCGCTATCGCGCCGCGCACGACATCCACGCGACCTGGGAGGCGCGCGAGCGCGTAGTGGTCGCGCTCACCGGCGGGCCAGAGGGCGACACACTGATCCGGCGCGCGGCCCGGATCGCCGCCCGCTCGTCCGGCGGCGACCTGCTGGCGGTCCACGTGACCAGGTCGGACGGCCTGACCGGAGCCGACCCCGCTGCCCTCGCCGCGCAGCGGCGGCTGGTCGAGTCCCTCGGCGGCACCTATCACCAGGTCGTCGGCGACAACGTGCCCGAGGCCCTGCTGACATTCGCCCGCGGCGAGAACGCGACCCAGCTCGTCCTCGGCGTCAGCCGCCGCAACTGGCTGTCCGCGCTGCTCACCGGGCCCGGCGTGAGCAACCGCACGATCCGGGGCTCCGGCGACATCGACGTGCACATGGTGACGCACTCCCAGATGGGGCGCGGCCGGGGCCTGCCCCGGGCCGGCGGCGGGCTCCCGCTGCGGCGCAGGCTGGCCGGTTACGCGCTCGCGGTGCTGCTCGCGCCGCTGCTCACGCTGTTCCTGGCCGGCCTGCGCAACGGGCTGAACCTGACCAGCGACGTCCTGTTCTTCCTGGTCGCCGTGATCGCGGTCGCCCTGGTCGGCGGGTTCGTCCCCGCGGTCCTCGAGGCCATCGCGGGCTCGATGCTGCTGAACTACTACTTCGTCCCGCCGATCCATAAATGGACCATCGCCGAGGCGAACAACTGGCTGGCGCTGGGCGTCTTCGTCGCCGTGGGGCTGGTAACCAGCTCGGTCGTGGACCGGGCGGCACGGCGCAGCAAGCAGGCGGCCCGCGCGAGCGCGGAGTCCGAGTTGCTGGTCACCGCGGCCGGGAGCGTCCTGCGCGGCCAGCAGGCGCTGGCCGCGGTGCTGGACCGGGTGCGAGAGGCGTTCGGGATGCAGTCGGTCACGCTGCTGGAGCGCGAGCCCGGCGGCCCGCGAAGCCCGGTGAGCGGCTGGACGCCGGTCGCGACCTCGGGCGACCCTGCTCTGGCCCGCCCGGAGGACGCCGACGTGGACGTGCCGGTCACCGACAGCCTCTGCCTGGGGCTGCGCGGCCGCCCCCTGCCCGCCAGCGACCGGAGGATCCTCGGCGCGTTCGCCGCCTACGCCGCCGCCGCTCTGGAGCAGCAGCGGCTCGCCGCGGAGGCCGAGGCCGCCCGCCCGATCGCGGAGGCCGACCGGATGCGCACCGCGCTGCTCGCCGCGGTCAGCCACGACCTGCGCACCCCGCTCGCCTCGGCCAAGGCCGCAGTGACCAGCCTGCGGTCCCGCGACGTCCAGTGGGCGGAGGAGGACAGGAACGAGCTGCTGGCCACCGCCGACGAGTCCCTGGACCGGCTCACCCACCTGGTCGACAACCTGCTCGACATGAGCAGGCTGCAGGCCGGCGCGCTCTCGGTCTTCCCGAAGACGTCCGATCTTGAGGAGATCGTCTCCCGGTCGCTCGACGACCTCGGGCCCGCAGCCCGGATGGTGATGGTGGAGATGCCCCACACGCTGCCGGAAGTCCAGGTCGATCCCGCGATCCTGGAGCGTGTCATCGCCAACCTGACCGCCAACGCGCTGCGCTACTCGCCCGACGGGTCGCCCCCGCTGCTCACCGGGAGCGCGCTGGGCGACCGGGTCGAGCTGCGCATCGTGGACCGCGGGCCCGGCATACCTGAGGCCGACCGGGACCGGATCTTCGTCCCGTTCCAGCGGCTCGGCGACACCGACAACACCACGGGCGTGGGGCTCGGCCTCGCGCTCTCCCGGGGGCTCACCGAGGTGATGGGCGGCACCCTGGAGCCGGAGGACACCCCCGGCGGCGGGCTGACCATGACCTTGTCCCTCCCCGCCGCGCCCG
>DASYXX010000620.1:0-3232 GCA_035934395.1 Streptosporangiaceae bacterium | reverse complement strand
GCAGACGGCAGCGGACGCGGTGACGGCGGGAAGCACCGTCCGGGCGGTGACCGGCGTATGCCGGATGCGAGGGTCGGCCGAAGGCTGGCCCGAGCAGACGGCAGGGGGGCTCCTGGGGGGCGAAGCCCCCCCGGTCTGGGGGGTCCGGGGGGTTACCCCCCCGGGCTAACCCAGCGGCGTCGGGTCGGGCAGTTTCGGGCAGGTCGCGTTCACCGGGTCCGGGCCCGATGGCAGGGCGCCGGTGGCCAGGTACCGGTTCAGGTACCCGTCCACGCAGGGGTTGGGCGGGTTCGCCAGCGACTGGCCGTGATTACCGCCGCCCTCGACCACGACCATCCGGGCGCTTGGCAGCAGCCGGTGCGCGCGCTGCGCCCCCGCGTAGGGGGTCGCGGCGTCCAGCGTGCCCTGCAGCATCAGGATCCCCGGCAGGTGCGCACCCTTGATCCGCAGCGGCGTGGCAGGCCCTCTGACCGGCCAGAACGCGCAGGCCGCGTTGAACCACGTGTTGTCCCAGGCCTCGAAAGGCGCGGTCGTGTAGACGGTCCTGGTCGCGGAGTCCCAGGTGGCCCAGCTTCGGGGCCAGGCCACGTCGGCGCACTCCACGGCGTTGTAGACGGCGAACTCGTTCTCGTTCTGGACGCCCTCCTGGTCATACTGCGAGATCAGCTGGCTGGTCGAGCCGCTGTGCAGGTAAGCGGCGAGCGCCGCGGCCAGGCCGGGCCAGTAGCTGTTGCCGTAGCCGCCGACCAGGAACGTGTCGTCGTACTCGTCGGGGCCGATCATCGGGCCCGAAGGGCCGGGAATGGGGTGGGCCGCCAGCTCCGCGCGCGCCTGGTGCCAGCTCTGGCTCACCTGCGCCGCCGTGGACCCGAGGTGGTACACGTTCGGGTACCGGGCCGCCCACGCGTAGAACGCCTGTATCCGGCCCTGGAACGCGTAGTCCTGCTCGATGTTGTCGGTCCACCACGCGCCGGTGGGGTCGACGATGCTGTCCAGGACCATGCGCCGCACCCGCTGCGGGAACAGCGTCGCGTAGACCTGCCCGATGTAGGTCCCGTAGGAGTACGCGAAGTAGCTGAGCTGCGGCTGGCCCATGGCCGCCCGGATGGAGTCCATGTCCCTGGCGATGTTGCTGGTGGTCATGTACGGCAGCAGCCAGCCGTACTTCTTCTCACAGTCCGCCGCGTAGGCCTTCGCGCGGTTCTCGAGCACCTGCTCGGCCGCGGTGGTGGCCGGAATGTAGTCGGGGCGGGCCCGGGAGAAGAACGACGGGTCGCAGTGCATCGACGGCACCGAGCTCCCCACGCCCCTGGTGTCGAAGCCGACGATGGTGTACTCGGACGCGACCGCGTGGTCCAGCCCCTGGGCCACGAACGCGGCCAGGCTGAGGCCGGAGCCGCCCGGCCCGCCGGGGTTAACCAGCAGCACGCCCTGGCGCCGGCCGGCCGGCGCGGTGGCCGGCACCTCGGACAGGGCGAGCGTGATCTTTCTGCCGCCCGGATGGCTGTAGTCGAGCGGGACCTGCAGGCTCGAGCACTGCAGCGCGGCTCCCTGCTCGGTGCAGGGATGCCAGCTCAGCGCCGCCCCCGCGGGCGAGGACCCGGACGTAGACGCCGGGGAAGCGCCGCCCGCCGTCCCCGCGCTCGGCGACGGCGCGCTGCTGCATCCCGCGAGCACGACGGCCGCGGCCGCGGCGGCGGCGGTCAGGGCATGTCTCATGTAGTCATCCTGCCCGACACGGTCGGATGTACCCCCCGCGCCCGGTCCCTAGGGCCGACCACCCAGTCAGCTCTCCGCGGGCTCGGCCCCTGTCGCGGCGGCGAGCTTCATGGCCTCGTCGATCAGGGTTTCCACGATCTGCGACTCGGGCACGGTCTTGACGACCTCGCCGCGGACGAAGATCTGTCCCTTGCCGTTGCCCGAGGCCACGCCCAGATCGGCCTCGCGCGCCTCGCCCGGCCCGTTGACCACGCAGCCCATCACCGCGACGCGCAGCGGCACGTCGAGCCCGTCCAGGGCCGCGGTCACCTGGTCGGCCAGCGTGTACACGTCCACCTGGGCCCGGCCGCAGGACGGGCAGGACACGATCTCCAGGCCGCGCTCGCGCATGCCGAGCGACTCCAGGATCGCGATCCCGACCTTGACCTCCTCAACAGGCGGGGCCGACAGCGACACCCGGATCGTGTCGCCGATGCCCTCGGCCAGCAGGGCCCCGAACGCGACCGCCGACTTCACCGTGCCCTGGAAGGCCGGGCCCGCCTCGGTGACGCCCAGGTGCAGGGGGTAGTCGCACTTGCCGGCCAGCAGCCGGTAGGCGTTAACCATCACGACCGGGTCGTGATGCTTGACCGAGATCTTGATGTCGGAGAAGCCGTGCTCCTCGAACAGCGAGCACTCCCACAGCGCGGACTCGGTCAGCGCCTCGGCCGTGGCCTTGCCGTACTTGGCCAGCAGCCGCTTGTCCAGCGAGCCGGCGTTGACCCCGATCCTGATCGGGATGTCCGCGTCCGACGCGGCCCGCGCGATGTCGGCGACCTTGTCATCGAACGCCTTGATGTTGCCCGGGTTGACCCGCACCGCCCCGCAGCCGGCGTCGATCGCCGCGAACACGTACTTGGGCTGGAAATGGATGTCGGCGATCACGGGGATCTGCGACTTGCGCGCGATCTCCGGCAGCGCGTCCGCGTCGTCCTGTGACGGGACCGCGACCCGGACGATCTGGCAGCCCGCGGCCGTGAGCTCCGCGATCTGCTGCAGCGTGCTGTTCACGTCCGCGGTCACGGTCGTGGTCATCGACTGGACGGAGACCGGCGCGCCGCCGCCAACCGGCACCGCGTGGCTGCCCTTGCCTACGATCACCTGGCGCGACTTGCGCCGCGGGGCCAGCGGCTCGGGCGGCATCGCGGGCAGGCCTAGATCGACAGTCATCAAGGAATCCTTACTGGACGAGGTGAACCGGGTTGAAGATGTCCGCCGCCATCAGCAGCACGCCGAACCCGATCAGCAGCGCGAACACGCCGACGCTGACCGGGACCAGCCGCTGCAGGTCGGCCAGGCCCGGGTCCGGCCTGCCGCGCAGCCGGGCAAACCAGGCCCTGACCTGCTCATAAACGATAACCGCGAGGTGGCCGCCGTCCAGCGGGAGCAGCGGCAGGAGGTTGAACGCGCCGATGAAGATGTTGAGCGAGATGATGATCAGCAGCAGGTCGGAGACGATGACCCGCCACCCGCC
>DASYXX010000562.1:0-7319 GCA_035934395.1 Streptosporangiaceae bacterium | reverse complement strand
CCGGTCCCTGGAACTCGCCGCTCGAGGCCTGCCTCGCCGGCGTCCACGCGCAGCGGCGCGAACCTCGGCGCCCTGGCCGCGCTGACCTCCTGCTCCGCGGCGGCGCGGCCGGTATCCCCCCAGCCGCCGGTCACGGCCCCGCCGGCGACCGGCCCGGCCGCGGTCCCGGGCGCGAGCGGCTCGACCGGGTGCAGGGCGGGAGAGCCGCCGACGCTTTCCTGCATGACCGCCTCATCGGGCAGCCAGACCAGGGCGATCAGCCCGCCCGAGGCCGCGGGGCGCAGCCGGACCCTGATCCCGTGCTTGGCGGCCAGCCGGGCCACCACGAACAGCCCCATGCGGCGGGACACCGCGACGTCCACCACGGGCGGGTTGTCCAGCCGCCAGTTGGCGTGGGCCATCTCCTCGGCCGACATGCCCACGCCCTCGTCGGTGATCTCGAGCAGCACCCCTCCGCTGCCCAGCAGGTGGCCGCCGATGCTGACCGGCGTCTCGGCGGCCGAGAACGACGTGGCGTTCTCGACCAGCTCCGCGGTCAGGTGCACGACGTCGCTCACGGCCTGCCCGCGCACCACGATTCCCGGCTGGACGTTCAGCGTGACGCGCTCGTAGTGCTCGATCTCGGACAGGGACGCGCGGAGCACGTCCACGAGGGCCAGCGGCTGATTCCACCGCCTTGACTCGTCATGGCCCGCGAGGACCAGCAGGTTCTCCGAGTTGCGGCGCATGCGGGTGGCGAGGTGGTCCATCTGGAACAGGCTGGACAGCCGCTCGGGGTCCTGCTCGCCCTGCTCGAGATCGTCGATGAGGCGGATCTGCCGCTCGACCAGGGACTGACTGCGCCGGGACAGGTTTACGAACATCGCGTTGACGTTCCCGCGCAACGCGGCCTCGTTGGCCGCCAGCCGCAGCGCCTCCCGGTGCACCTGGTCGAACGCGCGCGCGACCTCACCGATCTCGTCGGTGGAATCCACGTCGATCGGCACCACGTCCAGCGAAATGTGCTCGCCGTCCGTCTCGCTCATCCGGCGCACCGTCTCCGGCAGCCGCAGCCCGGCGATCTCCAGCGCGCCGGTACGCAGCCGGCGCAGCGGCCGCACCATCGACCGTCCGATGATGGTCGTGGAGACCAGCGCGATCGCGAGCACCAGGGCGACGAGCAGGCTGTAGATGATCGCCGAGGTGATGGCCTGGGTGCGCAGCGTGGTGCTCCTGGCGATCACCGAGCTCACCAGCTGCGCTTCCACCGAGCGCGTGCCGTTGACCACGTCGTAGAGTGACGACTCGGCATTGCTGATCAGCGAGTCCTCGGCGCCCGCCGACCCGGTCGGGGCCACCGAGACGGCCTGCCGCACCTGGGCTTGCGCTCCCTCAACGGTAGGTGCCGACAGCGTGTCGCTGAACAGCTGGCGCTCGCTGGGCGTGGCGGCGCCGTTGAATGCCAGCTCATTGGCCTGCTGCTGCGCTTCGGCGTCCGTTATCGCCGTCTGTATGCCCAGGGGGAACCCGGTGATGGTGCTCAGGCCGATCAGGCTGCTCGACTGCGCGGCGGTGATGAGCGCCTGCTGCTCCGACGCCTCCTCTTTCATGGCGGAGACCAGGCCGGCCAGGTGGACCACGTCGGCCAGCGCCGAGTCGCTGCTGCCCACGGCGACCTGGTCATCCAGCGCGAGCAGAGTATTGATCTTGTCGGTGTAGTTCTGGATGACGAAGAGCGGAGGCAGATGGGAGTTGGTCGCCGCGGCCCGCAGCGGATTTAGCCCGTCGATCGCGGCAACCGCGGCCCGCGCATCCTGCTGAGTCAGCTGGGAGTACCCGTCGCCGATCGCCCCGAGCAGGCTCCGCACCTGCGCGGCCAGCCGCGATGAAATGGTGTAATCCCCATCTTTGAGGACCTTAAGCTGCAGCTGGGCGTTCGCATACGACGTGTAACTCGAGGACGACTGAGGAACCGGCGACATCGCAGAGGTCCGGCCGCCCTGGTCGCCGAGCGTGATGAAGGTGATCGTGTCCTGGCGCTCGGTCTGTATCGCCTGCACCAGGCCGATGATCTGCCCATTCAGGCTGGCCAGCTGCGCGATCCGTTGATCCGCCAATGCACTCTGCACGGACGAGCCGATGCGGAGGCTGCCCAGTATCACCGCGGCCACGGTGGGGATGATGACCAGCAGGAACAGCCGCGATCGCACCCGCCAGTTCTTCAGCGCGCGTCGGGATGAACCGCGCGACGAAGGCGCGGCGCCCTCCCGGTGCTGCCCGCTGGGCGGCTGGCTGAAGACGTCGGGCACGGAGCCGTCCCGGGCGGCGGGTTCCTGGGCGCCGGGCTGGGCATCGGCCGGCGCCCGCTGAGCCGCCGCATAGGGGGTGCGGCGGGTCCTCCTGGTCTTGGACAGCACGGCGTCGGCGCCCCTCACCATGGGACCGGCAGGAGTCCAGTGACATGCGGGCGCGACAGCGGGACCGACATGGCATGCTCCTTCCCGGCAGACGATTCTGCGTGCACAGCATCACGGATTAGCCGGTGGCCACACTCTAACGCGGAACCAGCCACCGCACAGCAATACCCGAATGGAGGCGAAACTTCGCTATTGCATCACGGAGACCGCCCTAACTTGGCGGCACTAGAGTATCGTCTCAGCCTACGATTGTGTCCCTGAACGTCCGATTCTGCCCTGTGCAAGATCAAGAGCACGGGCCGAGCGCCAGAGGAGGCCTCATGCGGCTTGTCCGCGCCAGCGCCGCGGCCTCGCGCATCGCGCTGATCACCATGTCGGCCGCCCTGGCGGCGTCCGGATGCTCGATCTCCGGCGCAGGAAACTCGGGGAGCGGGCAGCTGACCGTCGGCATCGTCCCGGGCATCGACAACTCCCCGCTCATCGTCGGCCAGCAGGAGGGGTTGTTCCGCGATCACGGCCTGAACGTCGTGATTCAGAACTTCACCTCGCTCCGGTCCGAGTTCCAGGCGCTCAGGAACGGCAGCGTGGACATCGCGGCCGGCGACTACGCCGACTTCTTCTACGAGCAAGCCACGAACATGGCCGCCTTGCACCTGGTCGCCGACGGATATGACGCGGCGCCGGGCGTGATGGAGGTCCTCACCCTGCCTGGCTCGAAAATTACGACCCCGCAGGGTCTGGAGCACAAGGTCGTCGCCACCCCCGAGCCGCAGCTGATCCCGTCCTTCACCGGCTCGTACACCAGCGACATCATTCCCTACAGCATCGAGACGCTGGCTACCGAATCGGTACTGCAGAGCGACGGAGTCCCCCCGGCCAGCGTGAAGTGGCGGCCGATGCCGGCGCAGGACATGATCAAGGAACTGAGCAACGGCCAGGTGAGCGCGATCCTGGCCACCGAGCCGTATGTCGTGGCGGCGGAGTCCCAGCTGGGCGCGGTCGAGGTCGTGGACTCGGTCAGCGGCCCGACCGCCAGCCTGCCATTGTCCGGGTACTTCAGTCTCGCCGCCTACGCCGACGCGCACCGTTCGCAGCTTCAGCAGTTCCAGGCCGCGCTGGGATCGGCGCAATCCGACGCCGCTACAGAAGGCCCGCTGCAGGCCATGCTGCCGCAGTTCACCGGGATGAGCGTGCAGGATGCCGCGCTGGAGACCCTCGGCTTGTTCCCGACGTCGCTGAGCGTCGGCCAGGTACAGCGGGTCGCTGACCTCATGTATGACTCCGGGGTGATCGGCAGCCCGCTGAACGTTGGCAGCAGGCTGGTCGGCGGTTAGCTACCCAGGCCCAGCTCGGAGACCCGGTCACGACGCCGGCTCGGATGTCGGGCCGACCTCAGATAGCCTGGCCCTCTCCGGCACCTCGTGGACGTAGTGACAGGCCGCGGTGTGGCCGGCGGAGACGGACTCGTGGGCAGGCTCTTCGACCGCGCACCGCTCCGGGTCGCCCAGCCGCTGGCGGAGCCAGCATCGGGTGTGGAACCGGCATCCCGTCGGCGGCGACGCGGGGTTCGGCGGGTCGCCGCGAAGTACGATGCGCTCGCGCCGGGCCTCGACCGATGGATCGGGCACGGGCACCGCCGACAGCAGTGACACGGTGTACGGATGCCTGGGATCGCTGTAGAGATCGGCCGCCCCGGCCTGTTCCACGATCTGCCCCAGGTACATGACCGCTACGCGGGCGCTCAGGTGCCGGACCACCGCGAGGTCATGCGCGATGAAGAGATAAGAGACCTTGAGCTCGTCCTGCAACTGCCGCAGCAGGTTGATGACCTGCGCCCGGATCGACACATCGAGCGCGCTCACCGCCTCGTCGGCGACGATCACCGCGGGGTTCAGGGCGAGCGCCCGGGCCAGCCCCACTCGCTGCCGCTGCCCGCCGGACAGCTCGTGCGGGTAACGCGCAGCGTGCCCCGGCGACAGCCCGACTACCTCGAGCAGATCGCCGACGCGCTCGTGTCGCTCGGCCCGGGTGCCGACGTGATTCAGGCGAAGCGGCTCGGCGATGCTCGCGCCAACTCGCCACCTGGGGTCGAGCGACGCGACCGGGTCCTGGAAGACCATCTGGAGCTGGGCTCGCGCCGGGCGGTCCGGGGCGGCACCCTTGGCGCCAAGTGGCAGCCCGCGAAACAGGATCGTCCCGGACGTCGGGGGGATGAGCCCCACGATCGCGCGCCCCAGCGTCGTCTTGCCACTGCCGGACTCGCCGACCAGCCCCAGTGTCTCGGCCGCCGCGAGCTCGAGGGAAACGCCGTCGACCGCGTGCACCCGACCGACCGTTCGGCGGAACACCGTGCCTCGCGTGATCGGAAAGTGCACGCGAAGATCGCGCACCTCGAGAAGTGCGGGCTCGCTCGCGGGCGGAGAGGGCGCGGTCATGCGGTCTCCTGGACGATGGACCCGTCCTCGGGCGGCGGGGCCGGCCGGAACCCCTGCAGGAGAGGCCTCCCGGCCTCGACCTCCTCGGCAGCCACCGGGTTGTGACACGCGAGCAGGTGGTCGCCGATGGGCGGCGCTCCGGTGACGCCGGCCCCTTCCGCGGGCGCCAGCGACGGCATCTCCCGCCAGCAGACGTCGACCGCCCAGGCACAGCGAGGCGCGAACGGGCAGCCGGGCGGGAGCCGGTCAGGCTCGGGCGGCGAGCCGGCGATGGGCGTCAGCGGCCTTCCCACGTCGGCGACGCGGGGGACCGAACGGAGCAGCCCGACGGTGTAGGGATGAGCCGGGCGCGCGAAGATCTCGGCGGTCGGCGCGGCCTCGACCACGTGGCCCGCGTACATCACCATGATCCGCCGCGTCATGCGGGCCATGATCCCCAGGTCGTGGCTGATCAGCAGGATGGCCGTGCCACGCTGGGCGGTCAGCTCGTGGAGCAGCTCGAGCACCTGGGCCTGCACGGTGACGTCGAGCGCCGTGGTCGGCTCATCGGCGATCAGGAGCGCCGGCCGGAGCGCCAGCGCGATCGCGATCAGCACGCGCTGGCGCATCCCGCCGCTGAACTGGTGCGGGTAGCGATCCAGCTGATCGCCTGGCCGCGGGATGCCGACGGTGCCCAGCAGTTCCGCGGCGCGGCGGCGCGCCTCACGCCGTGGCACCTCCTCGTGGGCCCGGATCGTCTCGACGACCTGCTCGCCGACCGTCAGCACCGGGTTCAGCCCGCTCATCGGGTCTTGCGGGACGAGCGAGATCTCCTTGCCCCTGAGGCGGCGCATCTCGCGGTCGCTGAGCCGGATCAGGTCACGGTCGCCGAGCCAGACCTCGCCGGCGACGATCTTCCCCGCGGGACGCGGCAGCAGGCGGAGGATGGCCAGGCTCGTCACGCTCTTGCCCGAGCCTGACTCCCCGACCAGTCCGAGAGCCCCGCCGGCCTGGAGATCGAAGCTCACCCCGTTCACGGCGTAGATGACCTTCCGGCCGCTGTCGAAACGAACGGCGAGGTCCCGCACGCTAAGCACCGAATCGCCGGCTGCCGCGGGCGCCCAGCCGTCCGTGTTCACTTCTGCCCCCCGCTGAGACTCCCCCGAAGACGCGGGTCGATCCAGTCCCGGAGACCGTCGCCGAGCAGGTTGAACCCCAGAACGGTGAGCGCGAGCGCGAGGCCGGGGATCGTGGTCCACCACCACGCGGTCTGCAGATAGCTGCGGCCCTGGGTGATGATCGCCCCCCATTCGGGCGACGGCGGCTGCGCCCCCAGGCCGAGGAAGCTCAGCGACGACGTCGAGAGGATCGCGTAGCCGACGTCCAGCGAAACCTGGACGGTGACGATGGACAGCAGGTTACGGGCCAGGTGCCGGGTGGCGATCCACATCGTCCCGCCGCCGGCCAGCCGCGAGGCCAGCACGAACTCGCGCTCGCGCAGCGACAGCACCTGCCCGCGGGTCAGGCGCGTGTACCAGGGCCAGAACACCACCGCCAGCGCCAGCACCGTGTGCGACAGGCTGGGGCCGAGGGTGGCGGCGATCGCCGCCGCCAGGACGAATCCGGGGAAGGCCAGGAACAGGTCCGTGATCCTCATGATGAGCTCGTCGACGAGCCCGCCGACGAGCCCTGACACGATGCCGAGGATCGTACCGAGCGCGACCGAGAGCGACAGGATGATGATCGCGACCTCGACCGAGATGCGGCAGCCCGCGAGAACCCTGCTGAACAGGTCCCGCCCGAGGTTGTCGGTGCCGAACCAGTGATGGACGGAGGGGCCCTGGAGGATGGCGTTCAGGTCTAGCTGGTCTGGGCTCTGCGGCGCGATGAGCGGGCCGAACGCCGCCACCAGCAAGACCAGCGCGACGATCGCCACCGCGAGACCGTTCAGCCGGGATTCCGAGATGAACGCCCCCACGGCGCGTGCCGCCCGGCGCCGTCTTTCCGCGGCGACCCTTTCCTGACGGCCTCGCTCGACCGCGGCAGCCCGGCCGGTCATGCGTACCGGATCCTGGGGTCGAGGTACAGGTAGGCGATGTCGACGATGAGGTTGACCACGACGTACATGGCGGCGATCACGAGAGTGGCTCCGAGCGTCGCGAAGTAATCGGAGTTCTGAATGGCGTTGAAGGTGTATTCGCCCAGGCCGGGCCACTGGAATACCGACTCGACCACGAACACGCCGCCGGCGAGCAGCCCGAACTCCAGCCCGAGGACGGTCACGGCGGGCAGCATCGCGTTGCGCAGCACGTGCCGCCGTAGCACGCGCCATCGGCTGAGCCCCTTCGCCTCGGCCGTCCGCACGTACTCCTCGCCGAGCGCGTCGATCACGCTGGTCCGGATGATGCGGACCATGAGCCCGTACACGCCCAGGGCCAGGGTAGTGACCGGAAGCACCAGGTGCGAGGCCGCGTCGGCGAAGTCGCCGAAGTGCCCGGTGAGGAGGCTG
>DASYXX010000557.1:0-3500 GCA_035934395.1 Streptosporangiaceae bacterium | reverse complement strand
GGTACGCTGGCAGCGTGGCAGGCGTCGTGCGGCAACCATCGATGAGACTGACGGCGACGGTGCTCGGCGCGCCCGATGCCCAGGAACTCGCGGCCTTCTACCGCAAGCTCCTGGGCTGGGCGGCGCGAAAGGACCAGCCCGGCTGGGTGGCGCTCAGCGCGCCCGACGGAGGCGCCGGGCTGTCGTTCCAGACCGAGACGGCCTACGTCAGGCCCGCCTGGCCCGCCGGACCGGGCGATCAGCAGATGATGTCGCACCTGGACATCGAAGTCGACGACCTGGCGACCGCCGGAGCCCACGCGGTCGCCGCGGGCGCGGTGCTCGCGGACTACCAGCCCCAGCAGGACGTCCGGGTCTATCTCGACCCCGCGGGCCACCCCTTCTGCCTGTGGGTCCGCCCCTGACCCCCTCAGATCACGCCAGGTCGAACTCCCCCTCCTGATCCCACACCCCGCCGCCGCCCGTTTTGCCCGGTTCGCGCCACCGCTCTCCGGGCGCGGAACCGCATCGATGAAACATTGATGCGGTTGTAGCAGCTCCGGAGTTCAGGCAGCGATGCCGAAGCCGGGCAGGCAGGCCTCCAGGCCGTGGATCTCGACCGGGACGCTCCGGCGGGCCTCCCAGGCGGCACGGTCGAGCCGGAGCCTGCGCACGGTGGCCGGGCGCCCGCGGCTCACCTGGCGGTCAATACCGTCGTCGGAGTAGCCGAGCTTGCGGGACACGGCCAGCGACGCGGCGTTGTCCTCGAATGCGCCTGACGTCGCGTACTCGGCGTGCAGGCCCTCGAAGGCCAGGAACAAGATGGCGGCGCGCATCTCGGTGCCGATGCCCTGACCCTGGTAGTCGCGCCCGAGCCAGGAGCCGGTGCTGACCTCGCGCAGGATGGCGAAGTCCCGGCCGATCAGCCCCTGCGTTCCGACGACCGCGCCGCCCTGGTCGACCACCAGGTTAAGGCTCCAGTCCGACGGCGTCCACGAGCCCCACGTGGACCAGTGCCACTGCAACACGGCCTGCGCGCGCTCGTCCGCGGGTACGTCGGTCCAGGCCACCCCGAACGGTTGCACCTCGGGATCGTGTATCCCCCCGGCCGCCAGATCGGCGAGCGCGCCCAGGTCAGCCAGCGCAGGCCAGCGGAGCTCAAGCCGCGGGGTGGTCAGGCGCAGGCCGTCCAGGGGCCAGCGGGACACGGTCATGAGGCCAATTGTCCGCGGATGCCCCGCCGGGGCGCATCGCATTTGTGTCGGCGCAAGCCCGGTTTGCGTCAACGCTCGTCCGGACACGCTGTGACCTGCTGGAGCCTCGCCACATCGTCCAGTTTCCCTCGTTAGAGTATGGTTGCGGCCTGGACTGGTGATGCCGGTTCGCTTGTGACCCAGCCACGGCCTTGATCCGCAGTCAGATCCTGATCGAAGCCGGAAGCCTGCGGAGGTTGCCACACGTGAGCGGAACGATCGCCGGATCGGCCGTCGGCGCGTCGCAGGGTGCCGGCGGGACCTCGTCGGCGCGACGCGGGCTGGCGCTACGTCCGGTCGGCTGGGTTATCGTGACGGCCACCCTCGTGGCGCTGGCGCTGCGCGTCTACCAGCTGGCCCGTCCCGGCGAGCTGTTCGGCGTGGCCTGGTACGACGACGGGGTGTATTTCGGCAGCGCCGTGCGCCTGGTGCACGGCGTGCCGCCTTACCGCGACTTCGTGTTCGCGCAGCCACCGGGGATCACCCTGCTGATGGTGCCGGCCGCGCTGCTGTCCAAGGTGACCGGCACCGCCTGGGGCATGGCGGTGGCCAGGATTCTGACCCTGCTGGCCAGCACGGCCGGCGTGGTCCTCGGCGGCCTGCTGGTCCGGCACCGGGGGCTGCTGGCCGTGGTCATGACTTGCGGGCTGCTCGCGGTGTTCCCGGCGAGCGTGACGACGACCTACACGATCTTCCTGGAGCCGTGGGTCGCGCTGTTCTGCCTCGCCGGGGCCCTCACGGTGTTCGACGGCGACCGGCTGACCGACAGCCGCAGGCGCCTGCTCTGGGGCGGCGTGACGTTCGGCTTCGGCGGCGCGATCGAGTCGTGGGCGATCGTCCCGGTGCTGGTGGTCGTGCTGCTCGCGCTGCCTCAGATCAGGAAGGCCGCGGTCATGGCGGGCGGCATCGCGGCCGGCTTCCTGGTCCCCGTGCTCCCCTTCGTCATCATGGCCCCGCGCCGGTTCTACGACAGCGTGTTCCTCGCCCAGCTCGTCAGGTACGGCCAGGTGCGGGTGCCGGTCTGGACTCGGCTGCAAGACATGACCGGGCTCGGCAACCTGCACCACGTGAGCCACGGCGCGATCATCCTGCTGACCGTGGTCCTGGCCGGCTTCGTGGTGATCACCCTGCTCGCCGCCTCGCTGATCACCCCCCACCGGCCTCCCCAATCCCCTTCACTGCCGCCGCCGCTCGAGTCGTTCGGCGTGCTGACCGCGGCCCTCGTCGTGGTCGGGTTCATGTGGCCTCCGGGCTTTTTCTTCCACTTCCCGGCGTTCCTGGCGCCGTGGCTCGCCCTGGCGCTGGCCCTGCCCGCGTCCCGGCTGCTGGCCGCCGCCGCGCCCGCCGCGCGGCGGCTCGGGATCGGCGAGGGCACGCAATGGCTCGCGGTCGGCGTGGCCGCCCTGGTGGCCGTGGTGTTCGCCGTGATCCAGGCCCGGTCGGAGTCAACCCTGGCACCGCGGGTCCGCCCCGCGGCCGTCGCCGCCGTGCGGCGGGCGATCCCGCCTGGAGCGTGCGTGCTCACCGACCAGGCGTCGTTCACCGTGGCCGCCGACCGGTTCACCTCCGATGTGCCGGGCTGCTCGCTGATGATCGACCCCCTTGGCACGGACTACGCCCTCAGCCCGGGCCGGGACGCGCTCAACGGCGCCGGCCGGTATCCCGCCGTGGAGTCGATCACCCGCTACGCCTTCGACCACGCCCAGTACGTGTGGCTGGCCGGAACCTACAACCTGCGGCGGATCGCCTGGACGCCCTCGCTGCGCGCCTACTTCGACGCCAACTTCGTGAAGGTGCTGGCCGACAGGCAGGGCGACACGCTCTACGTGCGCCGGGCTCTGCACCCGCGCTGAACCGGCGAAGCCCGCGATACCATCGCTCCATGGGCTTCCCATGACTGTGACCTGACCGCCGCGCCCGCGGCCCTCCTTCCTTGTCTGACCTGGCCGGTAAGACAAGGAAGGAAGACACGTGGCGAAGTCGAGTACCGCCCGGCCCGCGCGGGCCGGGACCTGGATGCTGGCGGCCGCGCTCGCGGCAGTGCTCGTCGACGAACTGGTCGACGGCACCAAGAGCGCGGCGCTGCCGCTAATGCGGCAAGATCTGCATTTGAGTTACGGCCAGGTAGGGCTGCTGGCGTCGGTGCCGCTGGTGCTGGGGAGCGTGCTGGAGCTTCCGCTCGGGGTCCTGGCCGGCCACGGCCGCCGGCGGCGCCGGGCCGTGCTGGGCGGCGGGGCGGTGTTCGTGCTCGCGATCGCGCTGGCCGCC
>DASYXX010000515.1:0-1674 GCA_035934395.1 Streptosporangiaceae bacterium | reverse complement strand
CGCGGCCAGTAGCAGCTGCGTGACCGTGGCCTCGCCGGCCGGTGCTTCTGTGGTCGTCATCCGCGGACTGCCTCCCGTTCGTCCCGCCCGGGTCTTCCGATGCCTGACGCTATGGCCCGGCGGCGGCTGCCGGCATCGTCAGGACTATGTACTCATGTATGTAGACACGTAGAGCGGCGGGCCCGGGCCGCTGCCTGGGCCCGCATGCCAGAGATCCCGCCGGGGCCGGCCAGCCCCCTCCTGGTGGCCGGACTCTGCCAGACTCTCGCATTGACGCTCTGGCGATGACATTAGGCGGTGCACTGCCCTCGGCACATGCGCCGAATTGGCCATCCTGATGTGCATTCCGCAGCTCAGCCGCATGTGTAGACGGACGGGGGAGATGTGTATCCGGCCGGTGGCGGATATGCACGCTCGGGATGAACCGGAGCCACCGGCGCGCTGGGTCAGTTCGGATGGCGTGGTTCCCGCTGCGCGGCCCAGGCGGCGACCTGGGAGCGCGAGCTGAACCCGAGCTTGGTGAAGATGTTGGCCACATGCCGGGCCGCGGTGGCGGGGCTGATCACGAGTTCGTCGGCGATGCCGCGGTTGGACAGGCCGCGGGCGATCAGGGATGCGATCTCGCGCTCCCGCGGCGTCAACGTGGATGACCCCCCGGGGCTGAGCAGCACGGCGACCTGGAGCGGGACAGCCAGCCGGGCGGCGTCTCCCGGGAGCTCACCACCATCGGAGCCCCTTGCGAGCCTGACCGCCTCGCTGGCGCTCATCGCGGCACCCTCGGCGAACAGGGCATCGGCCGCGGAAGGCCCCAGCTGCCGGCGCGCGGACTCGAGCAGGTCATCGAGATTGGTTCGTGCAAGCGCGGAGGGCATGTGCCCGACCGCCTCGCGCAGGGCCCGTGCAGCGCCCTCGAGGCGCACCGCCCGGCCCGGATCGCCGCTGGCCACCGCGATCATCGCGAACGCGTCGAGCCCGCGGGCGACCGCGAGGCGCTGTCCGATCGCCAGGCTGAGCTCAAGGCTCTCCGTCAGGCTGGACCGGGCGAGCTCCAGGTCGCCCTGGGCCAGGGCCACCCATCCGATGCCGGCCAGGCACCGCGCGATCTCGGGCCGGGCGTCGACATCGCGATACAGCGCCAGCGCGTTCCGGAAGTGGGCCAGCGCGGCGTCGTGATCGCCACGCGCCCTGGCCAGGCCGCCGAGCCCGTACAGGGTTTGCGCTACCCCCCAGCCGTTGTTGTCGCGCAGCACGTCGAGCGCGTCCTCGTAGACACGCTGCGCCTCACGCAGCCTGCCCTGGCGGGCGATGATCGTGGCCCTGACCGCGAGAGCGAGCCCCTCGTTCCACTCGTCGCGGTCCGCGCGCGCGGCCTCGATCCCGCTGTCGATCTTGGCCAGGGCGTCCTCGGGGTGTCCGGCCCGGAGGGCGACCACCGCGAGCACCCGGAGCGCCTCGGTCGCGCCCGGGCTCCCGGTCCTGCGGCACAGATCCAGGCCCGCTTGCGCGCACTCGGCGGCGGTCGCGTAGTCCTGTTGCTCGAACGCTAGATCGGCCCGCATGCTCAGGGCGCGGGCCCGGAAAACGGGTGGCACGTCCCCGTCCAGTCCCAGGAAGCGGTCGAACCAGACGATCCCCTCGGTCACGTCGCCGTAGGCGACCCACGGGGTGCGCAGC
>DASYXX010000498.1:0-5763 GCA_035934395.1 Streptosporangiaceae bacterium | reverse complement strand
CCTTCGCCGTCGGTCGCCGCCCCGTCGGCGCCGAGGAGGACGAGCCCGAGCTCCTGCACACGCTGCTCATGCTCGGCGCCGAGGAGCTTGCGCACGCTCGCCTCGGGACCGGGGTCCACGCCTGACACCGACCGCAACGTGGTGCGGGCCCCGAGCAGGGCCACCGACTGCGCTTCGGCCAAGAGGGCGCCGACCTCGTCCAACACGACCTGGTCGTCGCCGTGGCCGTGTTGGTCGAGCGATCCGAGGATCCACTCGATGCCGAAGCCGAAGGTCGCCCCCGACGACATCGACACCCGCTCGTTGGCCAACGTCGTCCGGGCCAGGCGCCACCCGTCGTTGACGGTCCCGACGACACACTCGTCGGGCACGAACACATCGGTGAAGAACACCTCGTTGAACATGTAGCCCCCGTTGGCCTCCCGCAGCGGCCGGACCTCCAGGCCGGGCGACCGGGTATCCACGAGGAAGTAGCTCAGCCCCCGGTGCTTGGCCACGGTCGGGTCGGTGCGGGCCAGGCAGATCCCCCAGTCCGCTTCCCTGGCGTTGGAGGTCCACACCTTCTGGCCGTTGAGCCGCCAGCCTCCGCTCACCCGCTCGGCCCGGGTGGCCAGCGACGCCAGGTCGGAGCCGGCCCCCGGCTCGCTGAAGAACTGGCACCAGGTGATCTCCCCGCGCAGGGTGGGCATGACGAATCGTTCCCGCTGCTCGTCGGTGCCGTGGGCGAGGATCGTGGGCAGCGCCCACTCGCCGATCGTGGTGGATACCATCCGCAGCCCGGCGCGGGCGAACTCCTGGGCGATCACGACCTGGGCGACGGCGCCGGCGCCGCGGCCGTAAGGCCGGGGGTAGTGCGGCGAGACCAGCCCGGCATCGGCCAGGAACGCCTGGCGCCCGACCCGGTCCAGCGCCCGGGCCTGGGCCAGCAGCGCCGCGACCTCCTCGCGCAGGCCGGCCGGCTCGGCGTCGAGGTGCACCTCGGAGCGGCGGGCGAACGCCTGGGCGAGCTCGCCCAGCCGCCGCTCCCACCGGCGCCGCGGGCCCAGCAGGCTGGCCAGGCTCATCGCGCGCCGCCAGTACAGGTGGGCGTCGTGCTCCCAGGTGTAGCCGATCCCGCCGAGCAGCGTGACCGTCTCCAGCGCGAGGTCAACCGCGCCTGGCAGGCAGAGCACGGCGGCCGCGGCCGCCGCGAGCGCGAACTGGTCGCCGTCCCGGCCGGCCGCCACCGCGGCATCCCACGCGCTGGCCGTCATCAGCTCGAGCTCGACCAGCAGGCGCGCGCACTTGTGCTTGATGGCCTGGAACGACCCGATGGTCTGGCCGAACTGCTCGCGGACCTTCGCGTAGGCCAGGCCGGTTTCCTGGCACCACCGGGCCAGCCCGGCCGCCTCGGCGGCGAACAGCAGCGCCGCGATCGAGCGCACGGCGTCCTCGCCGCCGTCGAGCACCTGATCGTCGCTGACCGGCACCGAATCGAGGCGGAACGCGCCGATGTCGCGCGTGACGTCGACGCCGCCGAGCTGGTCGCGCCCGAGCCGCTCCAGCTGGTCGCCGGCGACGGTGAACCACACGGTGCCGCCGGGAGAGTCCGCGGCCTGCGCGCCGAGCACCGCCACCTGGGCCGAGAGCGCGCCGATCGCGGGCACCGTGGTCCCGCTGACCATCCAGCCCCTGCCGTCCGGCCCTCGCCCGGCGGTCAGGCCTTCGGCGGTCGTGACGCAGGCGCCGGTGGCGCCCGCGGCGAACCGGGCGAGCAGGTCGTCATGGGCCGGGCCCGCGGCGAGCCGGGCCACCACGGAGCTGGCCAGCACGGTGGGCAGGAACGGTCCCGGAAGGAGGCCGCGCCCTGTCTCCTCGACGACCACGGCCAGCTCCTCGAGCCCGGCCTCGTCTCCTCCCGCGCGCGCGGGCAGGTGCAGCGAGAGCAGGCCCTGCTGGCGCAGCGCGTCCCACCACGCGGGGCGGATCCCGGCGGCCAGCTCGTCGAGCTCCCGCCGGGTGGCCGCCGTCGGCGCGTGCCGGGCGGCGAACTTCGCGACCGCCTCGGCCAGCGCGACCTGATCCTCGCTGAGCGCGATGCTCACTGTGTTCTCCCGCTCGCCTCCGGGGCCCCGCCGGCCTCCCCTTCCCCCTTCACTGGCACCGCCTTCCCTCCTCGCTCGTCGCTGGCGCTCCTCGCTCCCCACCCACCTCCCCGTCCCCCTTCACTGGCGGCGCCGCGCACCTTCGGCTCGCTCACTGCTCATCCCCGAGCTTGAGCACCCGGCGCGCGTTCTCGTGCAGGAACTTGGGCCAGACCTCGTCACGGAACGGCACGCCGGGCATGTCGCGGAAGATCCGCTCGAGCGAAAGGCCCATCGGGAAGTAGCCGGCGTAGATCACCTTGTCGGCGCCGCGGGTGTTCGCGTAGTTGATCACCGCGGCCGGGTAGTGCTTGGGCGCGAACGCCGAAGTCGAGTAGTAGAGGTTCGGCCACTTGAGCATCAGCTTGACCGCCAGCGCCTCCCACGGCTCGCATCCGTGCCGGGTCACGAAGACCAGCTCGGGAAAGTCGTACATGACAGTGTCGATCCGCGATACCTCCTGCGGCGCGAACTTCAGCCGCGGACCGGGAACGCCGGCGCAGACGAAGATGGGTATGCCCAGGTCCACGCACGTCTGATAGACCGGGTACATCTTGGCGTCGTCGATAGGGACCTGCGGGAACGTCCCGGAGGGAAACACCGAGGTAGCGCGGATCCCGTACTCCTCGTAGTCGCGCCGTATCGCGCGGACGCTGCCGGTCACGTCGTTGGGGTCGGACACCGAGCCGGAGGGGACGAACCGGTCCGGGTGTTGCTTCAGCGCGGTGCGCGAAACCTCGTCGCCCACGCCGATCAGCCCGAGCTCGATTCCGTATTTATCCATCTCGCCGAGCGTGACCGATATCGGGTCGTCGGTCGGCAGGTCCTTGGGAACCTGCTTGAACATGTACTCGACCGGGAACTCCATGTCCTCCCGTGACGAGCGATCCTTGGTCTGCCTGCGGATGAAGTCGTACTGGCCGAAACCCTCGCGCGGAAATGCGATCATCGTGTCGATGACCGGGCACCCGGCCGGAAACCCCATTGCGTCGCCTCCAGTATTCGTGACCGGGCCGTCGAGCGGGCCTCTCAGGCCGCTTGCGGGAACTCGTAGATGAGCCGGACCGACTCCTGCACCGCTGCGTAAACGTCCTCGATCGAGCACCGCCCCATGACCCACCGGGTCAGGTACCTGGACAGGACGCACTCGAGGGTCACGAAGATCGCGTCATGGTCCCTGTCGCTCTCCGCCGTCGGGCCCAGGGCCGCGTCGAAGATCCTCCGGAAGCCCTGGTCGAGCGAGACGTAGATCTCGGCCGCGTACGGGTCCGAGGTCATCTGCACGACGAGGAGCATCTTGTAGAACTGCGGCTGGACCTGGAACGCGCGGACCGTCTGCCCGAGGAAGTTACGGAGCCGGTCGCTCTCAGAGCCCTCGCCGGGCGGGGAGGCCTCTATCCGCCGCGCGAAGGACGCCTGCCACTCGTGGAAGACCGCGGCGAACAGATGCTCCTTCGAGGAGAAGTACCGGTACAGCGTCGCGAGCGCGACCTTGGCGTCCTTGGCCACGTCCGCGACCTTGATGCTCTCGTAGTCGCCGGAGACGAGCCTGCGCAACGCGGCCTTGACGATGCGGTCGCGCCGGGCACGCTGGCTCGGCCGGAGCGTGTCGGGCGCCGGCAGCCCCATCGGCTCACTCGTCATGCCCGCCACCGTCACCTCCTCGTCTCGTGGCGCCGCCTCGTTCCCGTGGCGCCGCCTCGTGCCTGCGGCGCCGCCACGCCCGGTGCGGCGCCAGCTCGTCCTGCGGCGCCGCCTGGCCCCGCTGCGGCGCCGCCTGGCCCGCCGCAGCGCCGTCTGCCCCCGCCGCTGCGCTGTCTCGTGGACCAGCGCCGCCTGACCCCGCAGCGTTACGTATTATTGGATTCTAACTCTAGGAACTGCTCGGCCACTATAGCCCCGATGACCGCTCCTTGCACGAACCGGAATCTGATTCTAGCCTAGGGCCAACCAGACAACCGCTTCCCGAGGGTGCCCGATGAGCGAGCTGCCGTTCCAGTTCTTCGACTGCGACAACCACTATTACGAGGCGACGGACGCGTTCACGCGCCACCTGGCCCCGGGGTTCGCGAAGCGGACGATGCAGTGGGCTCAGATCGACGGCAAGACGCGGCTGCTGGTGGGCGGCAAGATCAACCGCTTCATCCCGAACCCGACGTTCGACCCGGTGGCCAAGCCAGGGGCCATGGACGAGTACTTCCGGGGCCGCAACCCCAGGAAGGCGGGCACGATCGAGCTGTTCGGCGAGCTCGAGCCGATCCGCGCCGAGTACCGCGACCGCGATGCCCGGCTCGCGCGCATGGACCAGCAGGGAATGGCCGGCGCGATCTTCCTTCCCACCCTCGGGGTCGGCATGGAGCAGGCGCTGCTGCACGACGTGCCGGCGCTGAACGAGGCCTTCCGGTCGTTCAACCGCTGGCTGCACGAGGACTGGGGCTTCGCCTACCAGGAGCGGATCTTCGCCGCGCCGTACATCTCGCTGGTCGACGTCGCGAACGCCGTGCGCGAGGTGGAGTACGCGATCGAGCAGGACGCCCGCTTCGTGGTCATGGTCGGCGGGCCGGTCGTCACCCCGGCCGGCGGCCGCTCCCCCGCCGACCCGGTCTTCGACCCGTTCTGGGCCCGGGCCGCCGAGGCCGGGCTGACGGTTCTCTACCACGGCGGCGAGTCGTACTACGCCCGCTATATGGCCGACTGGGGCGAGAACGACTTCATCGAGGCCTTCCGCGCGAACGCGTTCCGCAGCCTGGTCTCGGCCAACGCGCTGCAGGACACGATCGCGAGCCTGCTCGCCAGAGGCCTGTTCGACCGCTTCCCGCGGCTGCGGGTCGCCTCCATCGAGGTCGGCTCCGACTGGGTGTTCCACCTGTTCGAGAAGCTGAAGAAGTCGTTCGGCCAGACCCCGTTCCTCTACCCCGAGGACCCGCGCGAGACGTTCCGGCGTCGCATCTGGGTCTCCCCCTTCTACGAGGACCAGCTGGGCGCACTCAAGGAGCTCATCGGCGTCGGCCACATCCTCATGGGGTCCGATTACCCTCACGTCGAAGGGCTGGCCGAGCCGGCCAGCTACGTCAAGGACCTGGAGAACTTCGGGTACACCCCGGACGAGTGCCGGGCGGTCATGCGCGACAACGGCCTGGCCCTCGCCACCCGCCTCGCCTGACGTCAGCCGGGCACCGTCCGGTACTGGTCACGGAGGACGTGCTTGGCCAGCTTTCCCGTGGGCAGCCTGGGCAGCTCGTCGCGGAAGTCGATGGCCCGCGGGATCTTGTACCCGGCCAGCCGGGCGCGCGCGAAGGCCCGCAGCTCGTCCGCCAGCTGGGAGCTGCCCTGCTCCCCCGGCCTGAGCTGCACCACGGCCTGCACGAACTCGCCCATCTCGGGATCTGGCAGGCCGAACACGGCCACGTCGAGGACCTTGTCGTGCATGATCAGGCACGACTCGATCTCGGCCGGGTAGATGTTGACGCCGCCAGAAATGATCATGAAGCTCTTGCGGTCGGTCAGGAACAGGTAACCCTCGGCGTCGAGGTAGCCGACGTCGCCTACCGCGGTCCAGTTCGGGTGCCGCGTGTGCCGGCTGGCCCGGGTCTTCTCCGCGTCGCCGTAGTACTCGAACGGCGCCGTCTCCTGCTCGAAG
>DASYXX010000492.1:0-9327 GCA_035934395.1 Streptosporangiaceae bacterium | reverse complement strand
CGTCTCCCCGGACATCGGCGGCGGCTTCGGCAACAAGGTCCCGGTGTACCCGGGCTACGTCTGCTCGATCCTGGCCTCGATCCTGCTGGAGCGCCCGGTGAAGTGGATCGAGGACAAGTCCGGGAACCTGATCTCCACGGGCTTCGCCCGGGACATCTACCTCGACGGCGAGGTCGCGCTGCGCAGGGACGGCAAGATCCTGGGCATGCGGATGCACGTGGACGCCGACCACGGCGCGTTCTTCTCCGACGCCCAGCCGAGCAAGTTCAAGATCGGCCTGCTGCACTCGACGTTCGCCTGCTACGACGTGCCGGTCGCGCACCTCACGGCGCGCGGCACCTACAGCAACAAGGCACCGGGCGGCGTGGCGTACCGGTGCTCGTTCCGGGTCACCGAGGCGATGTTCTTCCAGGAGCGGATGATCGAGGCCGCCGCCCGTGACCTGGGCATGGACCCGGCCGAGTTCCGGCGGATGAACTTCGTGCGCGACGACCAGTTCCCGCACCGCACCCCGCTCGGCTTCCTGCTCGACTCGGGCCAGTACGGCAAGTGCCTGGACGTCGGCCTGAAGGCGGTGGGCTACGAGGACTTCCGGCGCCAGCAAGCCGAGGCCAGGGCGCGGGGCCGGCTGCTCGGCCTGGGCATCTCCACGATGACCGAGCCGCTCGGCGCGGGGAACAGCCGCGAGTACGACATCCTCGGCATCAAGATGTTCGACTCGGCCGAGCTCAAGGTGCACATGACCGGGAAGGCGATTGTGCGGACCGGCGCCCGGGGCCAGGGCCAGGGGCACGAGACGACCTGGGCCCAGATCGTCAGCCACGAGCTGGGCATTCCGGCCGAGGACGTGGTGGTCGAGGAGGGCGACACCGACACCGCGCCGTTCGGCATGGGCACGTACGCGTCGCGCAGCACGCCGGTCGCCGGGGCGGCGGTCGCGATGGTGGCCCGCAAGATCCGCGCGAAGGCTCGGCGGCTGGCCGCCCATCTTCTCGAGGTGTCCGAGGAGGACGTCGAGTGGGAGCTGGGCCGGTTCTACGTCCGCAGCGCCCCGGAGCGCGGGGTCACGATCCAGGAGTGCGCGGCGGCCGCGTACAGCAACATGCCCGACGGCATGGAGCCGGGCCTGGAGAACACCGCCTACTACGACCCGCCGAACCTCACCTGGCCGTTCGCCGTCTACATCGTCACCGTCGAGGTCGACCCGGAGACCGGCGTCTGGGACGTGCTGAACACGGTCGCGGTCGACGACTGCGGCGTCCGGATCAACCCCATGATCGTCGAGGGCCAGATCATGGGCGGGCTGACCGAGGCCTACGCGATGGCCAGCATGCAGTTCATAACGTTCGACGCCGAGGGCAACTGCGTAGGCTCGAACTACATGGACTACCTGTTGCCGACCGCCTGGGAGACGCCGGGCTTCGAGCTGCACAGCGAGGTCGTCACCCCGTGCCCGCACCACCCGATCGGCGCCAAGGGCATCGGCGAGTGCGCGGCGGTCGGCGGCCCGGCGGCGTTCGTCAACGCGGTGATGGACGCGATCTCCGATACCGGGGTCCGCAACATCGACATGCCGCTGCTGCCGGACCGGGTCTGGGAGGCCATCACCTACCGCCGCGACGTGTCCGGCGCGCCGCCGGTGCGGACGGACGACTGAGTCTCATGGAGGGCTGGGGCATCCTCGAAGAAGCCGGCGAGCTGACCCGGCGCGGTGAGGCGTTCGCGCTGGCCACCGTGGTCTGGCGGCAGGGCCCGTCCTCGGGCCAGCAGGGCTCCCGCGCGATCATCACGGCGTCGGGCGAGCTGCGCGGCTGGATCGGCGGGGCGTGCGCGGAGCCCGCCGTGATCCGCGAGGCGCGCCAGGTGATCACCGAGGGCGCGCCCCGGCTGCTCCTGCTCGGCAGCCCGGAGTCTGCAAGCACGGGGCGGATGGGCCCGGAGGTGCCGGAGGGCGTCTCGGTCGTGCCGATCGCCTGCCAGAGCGAGGGCGCGCTCGAGGTCTACATCGAGCCGGTGCTGCCGGCCCCGCACCTGGTGATCGTGGGCCGCTCCCCCATGGCACGCACGCTCGCCGATCTCGCGCTCGCCCTCGGCTGGCGCGCCGCGCTGATCGACGGCCCGGACTTCTCCGCGGCCGACGCGGACGAGCGCTCGCTGGTCGTGGTCGCGACGCAGGGTCACGGCGACGAGGAGGCGGTCGCGGAGGCGGTCGCCGCCCGGCCCGCCTATCTGGGCATGGTGGGCTCGCGGAAGCGGGGGGCCGCGGTGCTCGGGTACCTGGCCGACCGGGGCGTGCCCGCCGACCAGCTCGCCCGGGTCCGCGTGCCGGTGGGCCTCGACCTGGGCAAGACAACCCACCAGGAGATCGCCGTGGCCATCCTGGCCGAGCTGGTCCAGCTGCGCGCCGCGGGTGCCCTGGGGGGAGATAGAGCGACCGGGTCGGCCGCTGCCAGGACAGCCTCGGCGGTCGACCCGGTCTGCGGGATGACGGTGACGCCCGACGCGTCCGGTCGGCCGCTCGAGCACGAGGGCGTCACCTACTGGTTCTGCGGCGCCGGCTGCCGCTCGGCGTTCGAGAACGACCCGGCTGCCTATACGAGCGAGCCGGAGGGGCGCTCATCAACACGCGCCTCGGAGGCTGAGCGGGAAGCACAGAAGAGGGAGACCCGATGCTGATCAGGAACGACTTCGAGGTCGCCGAGCCGGTCGAGAAGGTCTGGCAGTTCTTCGACGACATCCCGCAGGTGGCCTCCTGCCTGCCCGGCGCCGAGCTCACCGAGGACCTGGGCGGCGACAAGTACGCCGGGCGTGTGGCCGTCCGGATGGGCCCGGTGCGGCTGCAGTTTGCGGGCACCGCCGAGATCACCGAGCGCGACGAGGCCGCCCGGCGCGTGGTCGTGCACGCGGCCGGGGCCGACGAGAAGGGCCGGGGCCAGGCCAGCATGGTCGTCACCGCGATGCTGAGCCGGGCCGGCGCCGGCACCAAGGTCGACGTGACCCAGGACCTGCAGCTCGCCGGGGCCGCCGCGCAGTACGGCCGGGGCATGATCTCCGACGTCACGTCGGTGCTCATGCGCGACTTCTCCGCGAACATGCAGGACCGGATCGAGCGGATCGAGCGCGGCGAGTCGCCGGAGCAGATCGCGGCCGGGGCCGCCACCCCGGCCAGCGGCCTGGCCATCGGATTCCGTGCGGCGATGATGGCGCTGACCCGGGTCTTCCGGCGGTTCTTCATGCCGTACCAGCCGGCGAGTTGACGCACGTCGGCGAGGCGGCGACCGAAAGAAGAAAGGAGGGCGCAGCCATGGTCTTGTGGTGGATCGGCAACGTCATCTTGCTGGTGGTGGTGCTGCCCGTCGTGATCTTCCTGCTGAACCGGGTGCTCGCGGCGCTCGAGCGGATCCGCGGCGCGACCGACGCGATCCTGGCCGGCGGGGTCGAGCTCGTCGGCGAGCTGGGCGACGTACCGGAGGCGCTGGCCACGACCGACGCCACCGTCAAGGAAATCTCCGTCGGCGCGGTCCGCTACGCGGGCTCGGTCGCCAAGCTTCTGGGGTGAAGGGAGAACCCGCGATGCCAGCAGCCGCCTGGTTCACGCTGATCGTCTCCGCGCTGATCGTCGCGATCACCGCGGTGGGCCTGCTGCGGGTGATCTTCCACCTCCGGGCCATCCGCGCGACGCTGGTCGCCACCACCGGCGGGGTGCAGGCGGTCGCCGACCTGACCAGCACCGTCCCGGACCGGCTGACCTCGGTCAACGCCAGCCTGAAGCCGGTACGCGACTTCTGCGAAACGGTCTGAGGAGGCGTCCATGGAACCGCACGCTCTCGCCGCCGGGTTCAGCAACACGGGCTGGGTCATCGGCTGGGTGATCGGCATCGTGGTCGTGCTCGCGGTCGTCGCCCTGGTCGTGCCGATCCTGCTGCTGGCCCGCTCGATCGGCAACGAGGCTCCGAAGATCAACGACGCGCTGTCCAAGGCGGTGCACAACACCGCTCCGCTGGCCGCGCTGCGCACGACCATCGAGCACGCCACGATCATCATCGGCGGGCTGCAGCGCGGCCGCGCCCGGCTGGGAGGTTAGCCATGCACACCCTGGCCATGTCCTCGAGCGAGCACACCCGGTGGCTGGTCGCCGACATCGTCGGCCTGATCGTGGTCGTCGCCGTGGCCGCCCTGCTCACGCTGCTCGTCTGGCTGGTGAAGATCATCGACCGCCGCGTTGTCCAGGTGAAGGACACGCTCAAGGCCGCCGCGGCCAACACCGCGGACACGGCGCTGATCCCGCAGGTCGCCGGCGGCGTTGAGGCCGTCCTGGCCGAGGGCCTGCAGCACCACCTGTTCCTCGGCCGCGTGCTCGGGAAGGTGAAGTCATGACGGGCCTGGTCGTCTTCACGGTCATCGACATCGTCCTGCTGATCGCGGGGCTGGCGTTCTACCTGTACTGGGTCGGCACGCTGCTGGCCCGGATCGCGGGCAACCTCGAGGAGTGCGGGGAGATCGTCCAGACCATCGTCGGTCACGCTCGGCTGATCGGGCCCGGGGTGGGTCACATCAACGAGACCGGCGGGGTGGTAGCCGGGGCGCTGCCGCTGCTGTACGGGATGGCCGAGGAGATCGTGGCCGACGTCACCCCGAGGCCCGAGCCGCCGGCCGTGCCCGAGCCCGCCCGTCCCGCCTCCGGCACCCGCCGCTCCAGGCTCCACGACGCGGTCGGCTTCGCCCCTCGCCCATAATGCCCGCCGATCCCGCTTTCGGGCGGCCGGGAAAGCGCCTGGGCCATGATCGTGGTTGATTCGAGTCGAATATGACCCGCGGGTTCAAGGGGTCGTCGCAACGGTCCTGGTAGCTGGCCCCTTTCGTGGTCACGATATCCGGTGGCTGGCCGGTGGCCGGGTGTCGCGCGCTGGCCGGGGCAGGCCCTTGGCCTGGCCCTTGGTTTGCTGCCGCCCAGGGGCCGCAGAGGCTCCGGGGTCAAGGCCGGCCGCAGGCCGTCGCCGCAGGCGATGCGCAGCAGCCTTGAGGCCGGAGGGGCGGCCCCGTACGCTGCGCGGCACCCGGCCGGGAATCAGCGGCGGCGTGAGCCGCCTCCATGATCTTTCAGGCTGCGGCGGCGTCCAGGAACTCCTCCAGCGCCTGCGCGGGGGTCTTCCACCCGAGGGTCTTGCGGGGCCGGGAGTTGAGCTGGTCGGCGACCGCCTGCAGGTGGTCTCGGCTGTGGACCGCCAGGTTCGTGCCCTTGGGGAAGTACTGGCGCAGCAGGCCGTTGGTGTTCTCGTTGCTGCCGCGCTGCCAGGGGGAGTGCGGGTCGCAGAAGTAGATGTCCAGGTCCGCGTCCACGGCGATCTTGGCGTGGCCAGTCATCTCCTTGCCCTGGTCCCAGGTAAGCGACCGGCGGATGGCATCGGGCAGCCCGCCCATCGTCTGGGTCATCGCCGCCGCCACCTGCTCGGGCCCGTACCCGCCGGGCAGGTGCAGCAGCATCACGAACCGGGTCGCCCGCTCCACCAGCGTGCCGATAGCCGACTTGTTGCCTGCGCCGATGATCAGGTCACCTTCCCAGTGCCCGGGCACCGCCCGGTCCGCGGCCTCGGCCGGCCGCTCGCTGATCATCACCATGCCGGGGATCTTCCCGCGCCGCTGCCCTTCCTTACGGCGGGGCTTGCGCAGCGCCCGCCCAGTGCGCAGGCACGTGGCCAGCTCCCGGCGCAGCGCGCCCCGGCCCTGCACGTAAATCGACTGGTAGATGGTCTCGTGCGACACCCGCATCTCCGGATCGTCCGGGAACTCCCGCCTTAGCATCATGCTGACCTGCTCCGGCGACCAGCGCTGCTCCAGCCCCCGCGCAACCCGGCCGCGCAGCCGCTCATTCCCGGCCAGCCTCGCCGTCTTCGGCCGCGCCGCCCGGAACTCGGCCTGCGCCTGCGCCGCCACCGCCCGGTACCGGTACCGGCCACGGTACCCATTACGGCCGACCTCCCGGCTCACCGTCGAGGGCGCCCGGCCCAGCCGCGCCGCAATCACCCGCAGCGACTCCCCGGCCGCCACCCCCAGCGCGATCTCCTCCCGCTCGGCCAGCGACAGGTACCGGCCACTCACCGGCCGCGGCCCGTTCGACTTCACCCCGCCCGCGCGGCCCACCCACCGGTACGGCAAGAAGTGGCTAACCCCCGCCGCCAGCCCCGCTTCCTCCACCGAGCACCCTGCCCGGACCGCCTCCCAGAACACCACCTGCACCGCCCGGGGCACCCCCGGACGCCCGTTCTTCACCGCAACGACCTCCCACGATCACAACCGTTGCGACGACCACTTGAATCCGCCGACGCGAATCAACCACGATCATGACAGGTTGCCTTACGGGCTGTCAGTGCGGCGCGTGGTGGTAGACGCCGAACACGTTCCCGGCCGGGTCGCGGAACGCCCCGGTCTGCATGTGATCGTCGACCGGCATCGGCCCATAGACCCGTGACCCGCCGAGCTCCTCGGCCCGCGCCAGCGTGGCCTCGACGTCCGGCACGCTCGCGTAGATCGTCGCCCACTGGGCCTGTTCCCCGGACCCGAGGCCGCCCTGGATGCCGCGGCCCGCGCCGGTGTCCACCATCGCGTAGCCGGGGGATCCCGCGTCACTGACCGACCAGCCGAACAGCCCGGCGTAGAAGCCCTGGGTCCGCTTCGGGTCGGAGCCGAGCACCTCGAACCAGTCAACGGCCTCGCCGCCGCCCGCGGACGGGCCTGGCACCTCGCCCTGGGCCGGGTCGGCGGCGTGCACCAGCCCGACCAGCAGCCCGTCCGGGTCGTTGAACATCGCGATCGTGACCATGCCGCCGAAGTCCGTCACCGGCAGGACCGTCTTGGCGCCCAGCGACGTCGCCTTGTCGAGCACCGCCTGCAGGTCGTCGGCTTCCACGTAGAACGTGGACCACGGCTCGCCGGTCTGGCTTTTGCCGATGCCGCCGTTGATCCCGCCGCCGCCGCGGGTGTCGATCAGGGTGTAGCCCCCCTCGGGCATGGCGTTCAGGCCCCAGCCGAACAGCTGCCCGTAGAACGCGACCAGCGGCTGGTCGTCGGCCGCGCCGATCTCGAAGTGCACTACCGCGTTGCCCATGGCCGGAGTCCTTCCCCCGTGGATGTGTGCGCAAGGGCAGTCTGGCAGCCGGCCCGCGCGCGGCGCGATGCGGCGCACCGCGGACAGGTATTCTTGCCTCGTGGACACGGTGAGCCTGCGGCGATTCGGCCGCCTCCCGGCCCGTCGTTACGGGCCGTCGGGAGGCGCGAGCACGCGGTAGCACGTGACTTCGATCCGACGGCCGGGGCCGGGAGGGCCTTCCCCCAGCCCGCCGTCGACGACAGGAGTCCCGATGCCCACCCCCCTCACGCCCGCGCAGCTCGCGCGTGATCTTGCCCTTGCCGACCTGTCCGATCGCCGCGACGGGCCGCACGCCATCCAGCAACTCGTCGAGCAGGCCGCCGCGGCCCTGGCCGGTGCCTGGGGCTGCGAGGCCCGCTGGTGCCGCGGCCCGAGGATCGTGACCATCGCCGACAACTACGACAACCTCGGCTACCAGACCGCCGCCGTCACCCGGGACGCCAGGTACACCCGCTACGTCGATGACCGGCGGATGCTGCGCAGCCACGCGACGGCGATGGTCCCGCCGGCGCTGCGTCGGCTGGCCGCCGGCCCGCTGGACGACGTGCTGCTGGTCTGCCCCGGCATCGCGTACCGGCGCGACGCGATCGACTGGCAGCACGCCGGGACGCCGCACCAGCTCGACCTGTGGCGGATCACCCGCCGACCGGTCGGCGAGGCCGACCTGGACGAGATGATCACCGTGCTGCTCGGCGCGCTGGCCCCGGGCCGGGCGGCCCGGCAGGAACCCCGGCAGCACCCGTACACCAGGTGCGGGCGGCAGGTCGACGTGGCGCACGGCACCGGCTGGGTGGAGGTATGGGAGTGTGGCCTGGCCCATCCCCGCGTCCTGGCCCGGTCGGGCCTGGCGGGCCACAGCGGCCTGGCGCTCGGCATGGGCCTGGACCGGCTGCTGATGCTGCGCAAGGGGATCCCCGACATCCGGCTGCTGCGGTCGGCCGACCCGCGCGTCGCGGGCCAGATGCGGGACCTCGCTCCGTACCGGCCGGTGTCGGCCATGCCGGCGGTCCGCAGGGACCTGTCGGTCGCCGTCGACCCTGGCGACGACGACGAGATCCTGGGCGACCGGATCCGGGACGCGCTCGGGACCGACGCCGAATGGGTCGAGGACGTGGCGATCCTGTCCTCGACCGACTGGGACGACCTGCCCGGGGCTGCGGCCGCCCGCCTGGGCGCCCGGCCCGGGCAGCGTAACCTGCTGGTCCGCGTCGTGCTGCGGCACCTGGAGCGGACCCTGACCGACGACGACGCCAACGACCTGAGGGACCGCATCTACGCGGCGATCCACCGGGGCACCCGGCACCAGTGGGCCCTGAGCCGGCCGGCCTAGCGCCCGCGGTGGAGCCGTTCCGGCACGCCGCGGCGGCCGACCTGGCCAGGGCGGCTGGAAGGAGTCGGCGTCTGATCGCGTGGCCTGGGGCAACGTAGGATCGGAGCATGTCGAGTTCGGCCGGGATCGTGCTGGCCGGGGGCCGTTCGTCCCGGATGGGCACGCCCAAGGCGGCCCTGGAGTGGCATGGCTCGACGCTGCTGCGCCGCACGGTCGGCATCATGTCACGGGTGAGCGACGGGCTGGTCGTCGTAGTCCGCGCCCCCGGCCAGGTGCTCCCTGAACTCCCGCCGCAGGTCGAGGTCGTCGATGACCCGCGCGAGGGCCTGGGCCCCGTGCAGGGGCTGGCCGCCGGCCTGGCCGCCGCGGTCGGCCGGGCCGACGTCGCGTTCGTCTGCTCGACCGACCTGCCGTTCCTGCACCCCGCGTTCGTGCGGCGGGTGCTGCGGGCGGTGGGCGACGGGGCGGACGTGGGCCTGCCGGTCGCGCGCGGCTACCCGCAGCCGCTGGCTGCCGCCTATCGCACCACGCTGGCGCCGGTCGCCGAGCGCCTGGTGGCGCAGGAGCGACTGCGCCCGGCGTTCCTGTTCGAGGAGTGCGTGGTAACCCGCCTGCACGAGGCCGACCTGCGCCGCGACCCGGTCCTGGCCGCGCTCGATCCCGAGCTCGACTCGGTGCTGAACGTCAACGAGCCCGGCGAGTACCAGGCGGCCCGCGCCCGCCCCGCGCCCGAGGTGACGATCCAGCGGTTCGGCGCCCTGGCCGACGGCCACCGCGGGCCGCGGCCGGTCCGCGCGGCCACCGTGGCCGGCGCCGCGGCCGAGGCCAGGCTGGCCCTCGACGGCCACGT
>DASYXX010000489.1:0-8906 GCA_035934395.1 Streptosporangiaceae bacterium | reverse complement strand
GGCGAATGCGTGGTGCAAGCCTGCGCGGTCAGCGTGACGACTTGGCCGCAGCACCGCGTGGCCAAGACCGGGGAGACCGGCGTTGGTTTGGCGCCCGCCGGGCTGGGTCGTGCCGAGCCTGCCGAGGGGCGAGGCCAAGACAGGTGGTAGATGCGCCGGGGTCGATCGCGTGCTGGTGGCTGCGATGTCGTTGGTCGGCCCTGCTGGTTATCTGCACGCGATACGGGTAGCTTGGTGCTGTCGCCGCGTCGCTTGCAGGGGGCTATGAGCTATGCGCGGCGGGGAAAACCGGTCCCGGCGTGAGCTTTGGCGTGCATGAGAAGAAACTTGGCGTCAAGGGCTGCGCGGGCGGGTGCACACGGGACCTGTGATGCTGCTAGACCGCGTCGCGGAACGCGCAGCGCTCGGCCAGTTGCTCGAGGCGGCGCGTTCCGGGCGCGGCGGTGCACTGGTGGTGCGCGGCGAGGCCGGGGTTGGCAAGACGGTGCTGCTGGAGCACGCGATCGGGTCGGCGGCTGGGATGCGTATTGCCCGGGTCGCAGGATTCGAGTCGGAGATGGAGCTGGCGTTCGCAGCCCTGCACCAGCTGTGCGCGCCGGTGCTCGGGCATCTGGACCGGCTGCCGGGTCCGCAGCGCGATGCGCTCGGTGTGGCGTTCGGGCTGGTGTCTGGAGACGCGCCGGATCGGTTCCTGGTCGGGCTGGCTGCGCTGAGCCTGCTGGGGGAGGTGGCCGGGGAGCGGCCGCTGCTGTGCGTTATCGATGACGCCCAGTGGCTGGACCGGGCGTCGGCTCAGGCGCTGGGGTTCGTGGCGCGCCGGCTGCTGGCGGAGCCGGTCGCGTTGGTGATCGCGACACGCGAGCCGGGCGAGGAGTTCAGAGGGCTGCTCGAGCTGACCGTTGGGGGCCTGGGTGATGGCGATGCCCGGGAGCTGCTCGGCTCGGTGATCAGCGGGCCCCTGGATGAGCGGGTCCGGGACCTGATTGTCGCGGAGGCGCGGGGTAACCCGCTGGCCCTGCTGGAGTTGCCGCGGGGGCTGGCGCCGGCGGAGCTGGCGGGTGGCTTCGGGCTGCCCGGGGCGGTGTCGTTGCCGGGGCGGATCGAGGAGAGCTTCCGGCGGCAGCTTGGCGGCCTGCCGGAGGAGACCCGGCGGCTGCTGCAGCTGGCCGCGGCCGATCCGTCCGGGGACCCGCTGCTGGTGTTGCGGGGCGCTGGCCGGCTAGGGATCCCGGTCCAGGCCGTGGCGCCAGCGGTCGACGCAGGCCTGGTGGAGTTCGGCGCGCGGGTGCGGTTCCGGCATCCGCTGGTGCGGTCGGCGGCCTACCGGTCGGCGTCGTTGTGGGAGAGGCAGGAGGTGCACGGGGCGCTGGCGGAGGTCACCGACCCGCAGGCTGATCCCGACCGCCGGGCCTGGCACCGGGCCCAGTCCGCGCCCGGGCCGGACGAGGACGTCGCGGCCGCGCTGGAGCGGTCGGCGGACCGGGCGCAGGGCCGCGGGGGGCTGGCCGCGGCCGCCGCGTTCTTGGAGCGGGCGGTGCTGCTGACCCCCGACCCGATGCCCCGGGCGCAGCGGATGCTCGCCGCGGCCCGGGCCAACCGCGAGGCCGGCGAGCTGGATGCGGCGCTGGGGCTGCTGGTCACCGCCGAGGCCGGGCCGCTGGACGCGCTGCAGGCCGCCACGGTGGAGCGCCAGCGCGGGCAGATCGCCTTTGACCAGCGTCGCGGGACCGATGCGGCCCGGCTGCTGCTCAGCGCGGCCCGGCTTTTTGAGCCGCTCGACGCCGGCCTGGCCCGCGAGACGCACCTGGAGGCGCTCGGGGCCGCGATGTTTGCCGGCGATCTGGGCCGGCCCGGCGGCGTGCGGGAGGCGGCCGAGGCCGCGCGCGCCGCGCCGCCTGGTCCTGACCCGGCGGTGGACGTCCTGCTCGACGCGCTAGCGCTGCGGTTCACCGAGGGATACGCGGCGGCCGCGCCAGCGCTGACCCGGGCGGTTGAGCTGCTTGCTGCCCTGGACGTCGGCACTGGCGAAGCCCCCCGCTGGCTCTGGCTCGCCGGCGGGAGAGCCAGCTGCCTCATCGCGTTGGAGCTGTGGGACTTCGAGTCCGGGCAAGCCGTGGCCGCTCGCCAGGTTCAGGTCGCCCGTGACATGGGCGCCCTCGTGCAACTGCAGGTCGCCGTCCGCAACCTCGAGCTGCTCCACCTGCTCGCCGGCGAGGTAAGCACCACGACGCGGCTGATGGAAGAAAATCGCCTGATCGCGGAGGCGACCGGGAACCCGCCGGCTGCGTATGCCGCGATGATGCTCGCGGCCTGGCAGGGCCGGGAGCAAGAGGCGTCCGAGCTGATCCAGTGCACCGCCCAGATGGCGAGCGAGCGCGGTCTGGGCATGGTCGCCGCCTTGGCGGCGTGCGCAAGCGCGGTGCTGAACAACGGCCTGGGCCGGCACGACGCCGCGCGTGACGCCGCACGGCGCGCGTTTGAGCCCGGCCATCTGGGGTTCGGCCCCCTGGTCCTGGCCGAGCTGGCCGAGGCGGCGGCCAGGACCGGCGACGTGGCGCTGGTCCGGGTCGCGCTGGACTGGCTATCCGAGCCCACCCGGGTGACCCCCACCGCGTGGGCGCTGGGCATCGAGGCCCGGGCCCGCGCCCTGCTCAGCGACGGCCAGGCCGCCGACAGGTGCTACCGGGAATCGATCGACCAGCTGGGCCGAACCCGGATCCGCGCCCAGCTGGCCCGATCGCACCTGCTCTACGGGGAGTGGCTGCGCCGCGAGCGGCGCCGCGCCGAGGCGCGGGAACAGCTGCGCACCGCCCACCGCATGCTGGACGCGATGGGGATGCAGGCGTTTGCCGGGCGGGCCCGCGGCGAACTGCTGGCCACCGGTGAGACCGCCCGCAAGCGCGCCGTCCCGGCCGCCCGCCCACCCACCGCCGGAACCATTGAGGTGCTGACCGCCCAGGAAGCCCAGGTCGCGCGGCTGGCCCGGGACGGCCTGTCCAACCCGGAGATCGGCGCCCGGCTGTTCATCAGCCCGCGTACCGCCCAGTACCACCTGAGCAATGTCTTCACCAAGCTCGGCATCAGCTCCCGCGGCCAGCTGCACCGCGTCCTGCCCAGCGAGCCCGACACCTTCACGCCGCGCTAACCCCCGCCAGTCAGCCGGCCACCCAGCAAGCTGCCAGGCCGACGATCCAGCTCGGTGTCCTTTGCAACACGCCGTGTTTCGGCGATGAGACCAGCGGGGCATTCTGAGAGGCCCATCAACCACGCTGAGCAGCCAGTAGGGCAGCATGTGGACATCCTCAACGTGCTTCACAGCCGACCGCACAGCCCGCGCGTCATCGCGGCATGACCAGATGCTGGCGGATGCGGCCTGCGCTCACGTGCTGAGGTTGTTGCAGGAGCGCGCCGGAATGCTTGACCACCACGTTGCTGGCTCGGATGGCGCATGTTATAACAGCGTTCTTAGGTATTGAGGAGCCTTTCATGCCGCACATCACCCTGAACTCCAGCGAACCGGGAATCCGCGGCTTGCTCCGATTCCGGCCGGAAACAGGCCGCCCCTTAAGCGAGCTGGCTGAGGTGCTGCTGCGCGGGCCGAGTACCATGACCCGCGGCGAGCGCGAGCTGATCGGCGCTTATGTCTCCGCATTGAACGGCTGCCAGTACTGCGCCTCTTCGCACGGCGCGTGCGCTGCAGCCCAGCTGCCGGAGGGCATGACACTGGTGGAGCAGGTATGCGGCGATGCCGGTAACGCACCGGTGTCGGCCAAGCTTGCAGCATTGCTCGAAATCGCCTCCGCAGTCCAGCAAAGCGGGCTCCAGGTCTCTGAAAAGCACGTGGACCAGGCTCGCGAGGCGGGTGCGACGGACATGGAGATCCACGACACTGTCCTGATCGCGGCGGTGTTTTGCATGTTCAACCGGTACGTCGACGGGCTGGCCACGGTCGCCCCTGAGGATCCCGTTGTCTACGCTGCTGGTGCCCAGCGCCTAGTCACCGATGGTTACCTGCGGCCGACGGCCCAGCTCAACAACGACCGCTGACACCAGCGCCGGGCCCAACGGCAGGTCACACGACGATCGGGACGCAACTCCAGCCGACGCGATTACCAGGAGAGAGGTCGGCTGGGGAAGATGATCTAGTACCCCCGGGGACTTCTGGCTAGACGGACAGCGCTCGAGGTCGCGCTGATCGCCGCGGCGTCATTTCTCGCTCTGGCCGCCATCGGCGGAATCGCCTACGTGGCGCTGCGTGTCCGCAGCAGGCCGGACAGGGACTTCAGGGCGTCTCCCGGCATGTCCTGGTAGCCCGCCGGGTGCCAGGGACGCTGTCGGCGTCGCGCCGGCGTGCGATCGAGGCGCCGCGGCCGGGCCTAGCCGATATCGAGGCCCTGGCCGCAGAGCACGGCTACGACATGACCTGCCAGGAGGACTGAGCCTCCGCGCGTCCGGCCGGGAATGCCGCGGGTACCGGCCGCATCCCGCCGGGCACGGCTGATAGCGGCAGTACGCCGGGATCGGTAAACTTGCCGGTCAGGACTGAATTTCCGCACTGATGGTTGCACGTCTCCGGTCAATGGGTGGTAAGGCACCCATCGGGAACGAAGCACCACGGACAGTCATAGTGTTATACGGAACGTCATCATGACATCGCTTCGTGATTCTGGTCTTTCCATCCGCGAGCTGGACGCTCTGTTCGAGCAGTCACCGATCGCCCTGGTCTTCGGCGACCGCGAACTGCGCGCCAGGCGCACCAACGCGGCGTTCCGCCGGCTGGTCGGCCTGCCGGACGAGGAGATCATCGGCCGCCGGCCCTCAGAAGGCGAGGCCGGCATCGATCCGGCCGGGGCCGAGCGCATCCTCGCCGAGCAGGTGATCGGCAGGGGCGTTCCCGTGGTCGACGTGCACCTGGAGCAGACCTGGGCAGGCGAGCGCCGGGTCCTGTCCTGGTCGGCGTACCGGGTAACCGACAACGGCCAGGTGCTCGGGGTGCTCGGCTCCCTCACCGACATCACCAACCGGGTGCAGGCCAATGCCCGGCTCGACCTGCTCGAGCGGGCCGGCAGCCAGATCGGGACCACGCTCGATGTTCGCCGTACGGCCGGGGAACTGGCCGCCCTGGCCGTACCCGAACTCGCCGACCGCATCGTCATAGACCTGTGCGACGAGATGCTGCAGGGCGAAGACCCCCCGGGCCCCTGCTCAAGCCCCCTGCGGTTTCGCCGGGTGGCAGTGCGCGACGCCAAAACCAAGGCCAAGATTGGCTACAAGGTGGGCGATCTGATCACTGTGCCGGTCACAAATCCGCACGCCGCGGCGTTCCTACAGGGAAAGCCACTCCTGGCGCGGAACCCGGCCGAGATACGCAGGCAGTCCCCCTACTCGCCTGCTAATGCGGAAGCCCTCATCGCCCGGGGTGTGCACACGTCTATACGGGTGCCGCTGACCGCCCGGGGCGCCACCCTGGGGCTCGCCGCATTCTCCCGGGCCGAGCACCCCAAGCCCTATGACCAGGCCGATGTGCGGCTGGTCAGCGACCTGGCCGCGCGCGCGGCGGTGCACATCGACAACGCCCGGCTCTACACCCGCGAGCACGACGCGGCGGTCACCTTGCAGCGCAGCCTGCTGCCCCGCGACATCCCCCCGGTGCCCGGGCTCGACATCGCCTACCGCTACCAGCCGGCCAGCCGCGCGGCGCAGGCCGGCGGCGACTGGTTCGATGTCATCCCCCTCGATCGTGGCCAGGCCGCGCTGGTGGTCGGCGACGTGACCGGCCACAGCATCCACGCCGCGGCGGTCATGGGCCAGCTGCGCACCACCACCGCCACCCTGGCCCGCCTGGGCTGCCCGCCAGATCAGATCATGACCCAGCTCAGCGGCGTGGTCGCCGCCCACGGCGACGAGGCCGGCGCCACCTGCCTGTACGCGGCGTACGACCCCAAGTCGCGGCGGTGCCGGCTGACCAGCGCCGGGCACCTGCCGCCCGCGCTGCGCCACCCCGGCGGCCTAGTGGAGTTCCTCGACGTGCCGGGCGGGGTGATGCTCGGCGTGGGCCCGGGCCGCTACCCGGCCACGGACGTCGACCTGCCCGCGGGCAGCGTGCTGGCCCTGTACACCGACGGGCTGGTCGAGCAGCCGGGCCAGGACATCGGCACCGGCTTGTCCCGGCTCGCCCACGCGCTGGGCGCCAGCCCGGCGCGATCGCTGGACGACCTGTGCGACAGCGTGCTGGCCTGCCTCGGCCCGCCAGTCCGTGACGACATCGCCCTGCTGCTCACCCGCCCGGTCAGGCACGAGAGCCGTGCAGCCTTATAAGGCGCAGCAATCGGCCCGCTCCCGATATGAGGCTGAGGCGCAGACGCCGACCGGCGCCCAGACCCAAGCCGTTCAGGGTTTGTCCTGACCGACGCCGATAGCTAGAGCGTCGGCCAGGACCTGGCGGAAACGTTCCAGGGATGCCTGGGTCTCGACGGACGGGATGCCCTGGACGGCCGACCGGGCGATCATCACCGCGCACAGCGTGCCAGCGGCGGCGCTCACTGCCGCGAACCAGGAGCCGCTGGCGGGCCTCGCGGCCTGGGCGATGATGCGCGCGGCATCGGAGTTATCCGTCTCCGCCAGGAAGATCAGCATGTGCTGGGACCCGGCGGCGGGTGACTCCTGGGTCACCAGGGTGCCGCGCAGGGTCACGCACCCGGTGATCGACCGGATGGCCTGTTCGGTATGTTCCGGGTCCCCGGCGCCCAGCCAGACGGCCGGCAGCCCAGTGCCAGTCACCGGATCGCTCAGCTGCCACCGGTCGTCGCGCATCGCATCAGCCACCGCTGCCGCGACGGCGAGCAGGTCCGCGGTCGGCTGGTACGGCTTGCCCTCATCCTCGATCAGCCCGATGCCGCCCGCAGTGCGGATCTCCCGGAATCCCCACTGGCTCAGGCACGCCGCAGGCGCCCCCGCCATGCTGGCCAGCAAGACCGCGGTTTCGCCCTCGCCCAGCGACGCCGCCGTTTGGAAGGGCCCGCTGACGTCCCCGCAGATCGTGCCGATCGCATACGACAACAGCCCGGCCTGCCAACGCCAGGTCACGCCAGTCGCCGCGGTAGTAATCGACTACTGCCAGCGCGACTAGCCCGCGGCAGGCGGCACGGTCATCGCGAGATCGCAGCGCCCGGACCACAGCTCGCCGCGCATAGGTGAACAGCGTGTAGAAGTCGTCCATAGTCAAGGCCGACCGCTTGCGCGCCCGATCCGCCCGCGTTGACACCGCGAACTGATCGACGAACCCGTCAATGAACTCATCCGCCTTAGCCGCGGTGAAACGCAGAAGGCTCAGGTCTCCCCGATAGGCCGCACCGGCAAGCGGAGACCGCCCGTGCGGTACGGCTTGATGCCAGGTCTCGGCCGCCTGGGCCACGGCCATCTCCCCGCCGATCACAAACGGCGCATCAGCCTGCCGCCCGCTGGCGCTGCCACCATCCGCGCTCACCGGCCAAGCATCGCAGAGCCGAACGGCTCCGCCCAGGCCGTAGTACGAATCCGGCGCAACCAAGCAACGCAGAATCTCCCGTTCTGGACGGGCAACCATGGCAGCAGCTTGCATCAGCGAGCCGAGCAGAACGGCGGATATTGTTCGACCGCGGCGGCCGGGGACGACGACAGAGCGTGACGTACAGGGCGGCCGACTCCCGGTACGATCGGGGCTGAGCGCATTGTATGGTTCGTCGCACACAGACTATTGTCCCGATCTGCGCGCCTCAGCTAGTCCCTCCGGGCGGCAGGGACCGGCGTTAGAACGGCCGGAGTGTGCGCCAGTGAATCGCGGGTACCAATGGCGAACAGCGGCGCGGCGGCGTCAGTATATCTCGACGGCCGGCTCGTCCGTGGTGCTGGCGCCGATGCGCGCGGCTGCGGTGTTGGCCTTCCGGGCGGTGGGCAGGTGTCTGGCGGCGGCCGCAAGGCCGAAGACCGGCATATTGCCGTAGACGGCCTCGTATTCGCCGGCCCGGACCTTGAACGTCTCGTGCCAGATCCCGACGTCGCCTGAGGCCCTGACCGCCCGGTTGAACCGCCGCCACGGCTCCAGGTGCGGCAGGCTGGTGTCCCTGGCGAACCGGTCCAGGGAGTCGAAGTCGCGCCAGTACTGGACCAGTATGGTTGTCCGCCCGAACCACTGCTGGAACCCGAGGCAGCCCAGTTCCGGGTGCTGGCTCAATACCTTCAGCATCCTGGGCATGGCAACCGCCACCGGCCACCACTTGCCGATACGCAGCGGATGGTTGAACCGCATGCCGATCAGGAAGACGACGAAATCGCCATCGATGTCTGCCGTGAAACGGCCTCGCTGAACCTCCATGGCCGCCCCCTCCTCCGCGGTTCACGTTGCGATCAGCATGAACCTGCAGCGCCGGCTCGCGCCAGAGGTAGAGGACGAGTCCTCAGCGCCGATCGAATATTCCATACGGACGACCACCAGCCTTGGATACATCAACTACCAACCCGGGCAGATAACGCGGATACGGCCGATAACCGACGATGATCACACACTCCGAGGTGTATTGATCGATGCCGATTCGAATGTCTCAGGCTGGACTGCTTGCAGCAGGAGCTTCGGGGAGCAGGCCTTCCCCTTTCCGGGCGCGCCCCGAGGCCAGTGACGCGGCCGGCTTGTGGTTGCACGGCTGCCTTCCGGGCGATGGGCAGCTACCCTGGCGCCGCCGACCGAACGGCCGGATGACGGGCCGGCGGGCCCGCGCCGCGTCCGGGCATCATCGCGGTAGTGCTGGTGCGTAGTCCCCGAAATAGGAGGTCGGAGTGCACGAGAACCCGGAGGACATCGCCAGGGTCCAGGCGTTGCTCGATCGCAGCTATGAGGCAGCTGGCACCCATCTGCGCAGCATTCACACCCA